>NZ_JBHZPF010000023.1:0-68121 GCF_042787975.1 Peribacillus sp. YIM B13482 | reverse complement strand
AGTCATTCCATTGTACAAAAAAAGACCCTGTAGAGTAGACACTTTTTTTAAGTGTCTACTCTACAGGGTACAGTTTATTTTGGGCACCCTCTTGCATTTATCCTTTTCGTTTATTCAATCCGGTCACATAATACAGGACTACCAACAGTACGATCCAGATTGGACCAACGATAAGAGCAATTCTTGTATCTGCAGAAAAGCCGAGTATAACCATTACGAATACTAAAAAGGCTAGAGTGAAATAAGAAGTGAATGGGAAAAGTGGCATCTTGTAAGCTAAGCCTTGTTTTTCTCCCGGACTCATTTTCCGTCTAGAGATGATCTGTGTGACAAGTATGGTCCCCCATGTCCAGAGTGCACCAAATGTGGCGACACTTGTAACGTAACTGAAAACTTTCTCGGCTTCCATGTAGTTAAGGTAAACACCGAAAAGTAGAACTACAGCTGAAACGATAATGGCAACGCCAGGAACGCCTGACTTTGTAGTACGTTCGAAACTTTTAGGTGATTCACCTTGCTGCGCTAGGTTGAATAACATTCTTCCTGTACTGAAGATCCCGCTGTTACAAGATGAAAGGGCCGCTGTCAGTACGACAAACTGAATGATTCCTGCTGCGCCTGGTATACCGATTTTATCAAACATCATAACGAATGGGCTGTCTTTTCCATTCATTTGATCCCACGGAGTAATCGATAGAATGACTGTAAGAGCTAAAACGTAAAAAAGTAAAATTCGATAAAAGACGGTATCGATGGCTCTTTTTAAAGATTTTTCTGGATTTTTGACTTCACCTGCGGTTACACCGAGCATTTCAATTCCCAAATAGGCGAACATGACCATTTGGAAAGAGAGGATGACACCGGATATTCCATTAGGGAAAAATCCACCATGTTCAACTAGGTTACCGAATCCAACCGCGATTCCGCCGTTCCCCAGTCCAAAGATAATCATCCCGAAGCCAAGAACGATCATAAGGATGATTGTAACTATTTTAACTAAGGCGAACCAAAACTCCAATTCACCGTAAGCTTTTACAGCAAGAAAGTTAATCGTTGTCATGATGGCAAGTGCGGCTAACGCCCAAGCCCATTGTGGAGTCCCAGGGAACCAAAATTGCATATAGATTCCGACTGCCGTAATTTCAGCCATACAGGTGGCAATCCAAACGAACCAGTAATTCCAACCGGTTATATATCCGGCAAGAGGACCGACAAATTCACTTGCATAGCGACTGAAAGAGCCTGCGACTGGATTTTTGATCGCCATTTCCCCTAGTGCCCGCATGATAAGATAGATCATAAGCCCGCCGATAGCATAAGAAATAATAATGGCTGGGCCAGCTAATTTAATCGCAGATGCCGATCCGAGAAATAAACCGACTCCAATTGCTGCGCCAAGAGACATTAATGCGATATGTCTTTCTTCCAAACCTCTATGCAGTTGAGATTCTTTGGAGTTTTGCATAAGTTTCCCCTTTTCTTTTGGAGTTTAATTTTCTCTATCTAGCATTTTATCACTAGTAGAGCTGAATACATATTATTTATTGATTTTTCACATAATATTACAACTAAATAATATATTTTAATAGAAAGTTTGTAAAGTAAAAAAATGAAAACGCTTACTATAAAAGGTGTTAGCAATATAAAAAAAGTTGTAATTTTTATAATATTAAAATAGATTGCTATTTAAATAAAATATAATTATGTGATTTTTCTAAAAATTTAGACTTTTAAATAAGAAAAAGCTGTCCCATAAAAAGGAACGGCTTTTTCGTTTAATCATGACAGGTGGCTGAGGGCCAATTCCGGGTGATCTATGAAAGGGTTGCGATTATCGATTTTAGTAATATTTATTATAAATGATTTCATTTCGATTTCTTTTCGTTCAAAAGTATCTGCTGGGTCCTGTTCGTTCCATTCCAGCAGGACCGCCAACTTTCCATGATAGGGATTGGTGCAGCTGCTCACTTGATTATTTAGTTCTAAATCAATTTCACCACTTTCACCGTAATGAACGGCCATATAAAACAACATTCGAGCAATTTCACTGTTCATTCAATTCACGAACCTACGCTACGTTAACTCCCTCTACGTTCGAACTGAAAATTTTAATTTTTATCATGATCAAAAAGAAAGCTAGCAATGCAAACACAATTCCGCTCCACATGAGTTGATGTATTCCTAAGTGAGAAATAAACCAACCACCAATAGACACCCCTATAGTAATTCCAAGATTTGAAAATGAGACAAACAAGCTGTTGCCGAATTCAGGTGCTTCGTTCGCTTCAGTTGTCAACCATGTTTGACTGACAATTAGACCACCAGAATGAACTATTCCCCAAATGAAAACCATTAGAATCATCGGAATTAAATAAGAGCCCAAATAATAAGCGAATAAATAAATTACTATGTATAGAAGGGGAAACGTTATAACGGTCTTAGTTATGCTTTTTCGCAAAAATCCACCAAATAAAAAATTCCCAAAAATCATGACTAGACCAAACGCCATCAACATTACACTAATCAAAGAACCATTCATATGTGTTAATTGTCCAAGATATTCGGCAAAGTAGCTGTATACAGAGAACATTGCTGCAAAGATAAACATAACGGCTGCGATGTTTAACCATAATCCCGGTTTACGTAATATTCCAAGCTGCTTGCCATAAGACATTTTTTCCTCATTAGGCATGGAAGGAAGCCACAATAATATTCCTACAAAAGCAATCGCATTTACAACAGCCCCAAATAGGAAAGCAGTTTCTAACGAAAACTTTTCCGCGAAATAAGAAGTTAAAGGTACACCAAATGCAAATCCGAAAGTAATTCCGGCAAAAACCTTTGTAACTGCTTGGTTACTTTTTTCCGGAGGAACAATTTTGGCTGCAGTCACAAGGGCTATCGAAAAAAAGACAGGATGAAAAATGGCGGGTAGTATACGGAAAGCTAGCATGATATCAAATTTCGTTGTACATGCATAAATAATATTTGAAATCGTGAACATAAATACTGAGGTTAATAGAATTACTTTACGATTAATTCCAGAAGCGAGTAAGGTCAAGAATGGACCTGAAATGGCAACAATTAAAGCAAATATACTTACAAGTAAACCTGCTTGTGAAGTTGTTATATTAAATTTTTGAGTGATCTGGGGTAGGACTCCCACAATACCCATTTCAGTTGTAATAATGCCGAATACGCCTAGAGCCAACATAATAATAAGCAAAGGGTTAACTGTTTTCATTAATAAAAATCTCCATTCCTATTGTATATTCCTTAATTTATATACAGATTAAAATCATTTATAAAATTAAATATCTGTATATCTAGATATGTAAAAACAAAAAAAGAATGACCTCCTTTACGTTTATTTTATAGTTCTTTTTGAATGTACTCGGAAAATTCATGTATTGTTTTTTCATTCCGACGATAATAAGTCCACTTTCCGATTCGCTCAGACTCCAACAGACCAGCTTTTTGCATGGTTAACAAATAACTAGAGATGACAGATTGGGCAAGCCCTGATTTAACCTGAATATCTCCCACACATACACCAACTTGAAAATTTAGACCTTGTTGAAAATAAGGCTTTTCATTAAAGAACTTCTCTGGATTTTTTAGCCATAGCAAAATTTGACGACGTGTATCGTTTGATAAAGCTTTATAGATTAATGTAGGTTCCATATAAATCATTATATCTATTTTTATAGATTTGTAAATGCAAATTTACCGTTTTCACTAATGCGGAATTTGAAGATGCGGAAAAAGTAATACCAAAAGAAGTGAATCTATGTAGTGAATGAGCTCTCATCAAAGGGCGACTTTAGTAGTCCTTTCGATATTCCTGTAAGGTCATCGATGATTTCGTGCAAGGGGGAACCTAAGCATAAAGGACAGCATAAAACTTGGTTTAGCTTTGTGAACAGGTCATTCCTCCATAAATCGATTCGTTCCATTTCCAGATAAATCGGTATGTACGGTTATTCCTTGTTAATTGTCAAAGATGGACGAATACAGCCTGTGAAGGTTTGCGGAATTTGGGGAAATAGCCCGGGAAATATCGAAGGCTGTTATGAAAATGGCATGGATACTAAAAACCGTCAGCATCACTGACGGTTTTTTTTACTCTTTTTTATAAGAAGACTCTGAATGAAACTCAATAACAATGATCCGATTAAAGCTCCCCAAAAAGAATGTATGACAAAGCCACTGACTACATAGGAAGTGATTTGGAATGTGAAAGCATTGATAATGAAAGAAAACAACCCGAACGTCAGGATGGTGATCGGCAATGTGATAAGTTGTAGAATGGGTCTAACCAGCAAGTTCATGATTGATAATATAAAAACCGCCAGCAGGGCTGTGCCATAAGATTTAATCGTGATGGAGTCGAGAAGCCAGTCAATAACGAGCAATACCAGCCCGTTGATAAGAAAACGCATTATTATGTTCATGAAAAACTCCTCCTGAAGTCACTATACTACAAGTCCATTATACTAAAACTTCGTGAATTTCAGTTAAATGTTTGCAGAATTGTCACAAAAAAAGAGGGATACGGATTTGTATTCCCCATAAGAGGAAAACCCATTTTGGGGGCCGTTTTTTCTATTTAGTTGTTGGCAATGATCTTTTCGAATTCACTTAATTCCAATGTGTTTTTCAGCTTTGGATTGGTGTTTAAGGAAAGCAGGGCACTTTCGATGAGAAAGATTCGCGGATCGCTGCTTTGTAAAAATTCCTCTTGGATAAAGTGAATTAATTTTAAGTTTTTTACCCGTTCTGCTTCATCATCTTGACATAGTTTCAAGATCATCTTTTTTAGATCATTTGCAGAATGCAGCAGTGCTGTATGAAAATCCTGCTGTGTATGGAAGCACTCCGGCAGCCATTGCTTGATAAGATCGGGTTCTAAAAGCTGTGCGTTTGACTTGCTAACATCTTCGAAGATGGTTTTAATCCTGTCCACACAATAACGGATAATTTCAGTAGGGTTGAATTCGGGCTCTTTAGCCAGGGCATTAAAATGAATCGTTTGATGCATCATCCCCGAGTAAAGAATGGCACAGTCCAAAATATAGGGTTTTTTTTCAGTACCGAAAATATCCAGAAACCGTTTTGATAGCCAATGTATATGCTGGAATTTAGCATGTGTAATGAAGTTCTTAAGTTCTGTATCATTTGAAATCATTACTTCTTCATATAAGGAAAAGAGTTTATTACTTTTATTGGAGTGCATTTGTAATTCAGATTGTTTAATGAATATTTCAATATTTGAAAGGTTTTGCCCAATTAGCAATTCATTCCGCTCTTTTTCGAATTTTTCTTGCGTAGATAGGAAGACTGCCTTAAGCAATTCGCTTTTAGAAGAAAAGTAGTTATAAAATGTTCCTTTTGAAATGCCGCTATAATCTAAAATATCCTGAATGGATGTTGCTTGATAACCCTTTTCAATAAATAATTGGTGTGCATATTTTACTACGTGCTGTTTCCGCTCATTCATATATTTATATCACCCTTACTTTTATTGGACGGTCATTTTATCGTAATAGTATCTTATTTTCTATACGAACACAAACCAGTATGTTTACAATTTCCCCAGCATAATAAGGGAGATGGCTTCTTATGGACACTTTGTTTCAGTGACTGTTTGGGAATGGATCAGGACTGTTTAAATCAACTCACAAAAGCGATGAAAAATTAAGTTCCATGCATCCTTCTTTTCATTATGTAAATAAAGGCTAATGAAGTGAATAAAGTCACAGGGAGAACCATCGGGTTTGTTATAAAATAAATAGAATGAAATAGGTGCAGTGGCATCATTTCAAGAAAGCATAAATGGATATCCGTTCCGATTCTCGATTACTATCCCATTAGTGGGAGAAATGATAAAATCACTTGTCATGAAGGAATATTGGATATGAAGGTCGTATACCATTATTAGGAATTCTAATATGGGGACATGTTTTATACCGTACATGTTTATACTTCGTCTACTTTCCGTATTCTGGATATACATAAAGTTATACACTAATGAAAAGAATAATGAATTGATTATTATATTAAAATTATTATAAATAAGTATTGATTTTTTCCTGAGAAGCTTTATCATTATATACATAAATAATAATGAAAAGGTGGTTCAATTATGACAAACAAGAAAAACCTTACTACAAGCTGGGGAGCACCAGTTGGAGATAATCAAAACTCAATCACTGCCGGCGAACGGGGTCCTGTACTCATTCAAGATGTACACTTGTTGGAAAAACTTGCCCACTTTAATCGTGAACGTGTGCCTGAACGTGTAGTTCACGCGAAAGGTGCCGGTGCATTCGGTACTTTTGAAGTAACGAACGACCTTTCTCAGTATACGAAAGCTAAACTTTTCAATGGTGTTGGCAAGAAGACAGATCTTTTTATCCGTTTCTCTACAGTAGCCGGTGAATTGGGTTCTGCTGATACAGTCCGTGACCCACGTGGGTTTGCTGTTAAATTCTACACGGAAGAAGGAAATTACGATATCGTCGGTAATAATACGCCTGTATTCTTTATTCGGGATGCGATTAAATTCCCCGACTTCATTCATACACAAAAAAGAGACCCTAGAACACATTTGAAAAACCCGACGGCAGTTTGGGACTTCTGGTCACATTCACCAGAATCTTTACACCAAGTAACGATCCTGATGTCCGACCGAGGCATTCCTGCCACACTTCGTCATACACATGGTTTCGGAAGCCACACATTTAAATGGGTGAATGATGAAGGGAAAGGCGTTTGGGTGAAATACCACTTCAAAACAGAACAGGGCATCAAAAATCTTGATGTCAATCTAGCTGCAAAACTAGCAGGTGAAAACCCTGATTACCATACGGAAGATCTTTTCAATGCTATTGAAAAAGGGGACTTCCCTGCATGGAAGTTATATGTTCAGATCATGCCTTTGGAAGATGCGGATACTTACCGTTTCGATCCATTTGATGTAACGAAGGTATGGTCTCAAAAAGATTATCCGCTAATCGAGCTTGGGCGTATGGAATTGAACAGAAATCCTGAAAATTACTTTGCTGAAGTGGAGCAAGCGACGTTCTCACCGGGAACATTCGTACCGGGAATTGAAGCTTCCCCAGACAAGATGCTTCAAGGACGTCTATTCGCATATGGAGATGCACACCGTTACCGTGTGGGCTCGAATCACAACCAGCTTCCGGTTAACCGTCCGAAAGTAGAAGCGAACAACTATCAACGTGATGGCTTCATGCGTGCAGATGACAATGGCAAGGGATCCGTCTATTATGAGCCGAATAGTTTTGGCGGCCCTGCAGAATCAACGGAAAATAAAGTCGCTCCTTTTGAGGTGACAGGGAAAGCTGCACAAGTAGGTCATAATAGTGATGATCACTACACTCAAGCAGGTGACTTATACCGTCTATTGAGTGCGGAAGAGAAAACCCGTCTTGTTGAAACGATTGTGGGCGCAATGAAACCAGTGGAATTGGAAGAAATCAAACTTCGCCAAATCGGCCATTTTTACAAAGCTGATCCAGAATACGGAACGCGAGTAGCTGAAGGTTTAGGTTTGGCCGTACCACAAGAAGCATAAAATATGGAAATTCTAATCTATTAAATGCAAACAGGCATCCATTCATGAATGGGTGCCTGTTTTGTTTTATTCCGGGATGTCCTGTTTATCAAGAAGGTGAATGTTATGCCCCATTTTAAATAGTAAGCTTTTTGAAAGCTTGGCGAATGCCTGAAGTAAATAATCAAAAGGCATCGTTGGAGTTCATGGATCAGCGAATTCTGGATGATGCCATTTTGAGGAGTGATCTACAACAATCTTGTAGTCCCGATAAATGAAGAAAGGTCCGGGTGCTTTGGCAATAATTAAACCGAATCAGCATACATTTGGTTAAGAGGAGGTGCAGTATGGACGTTTTTGTTCGGCAGAATGATTCCTTGTGGTATTATAGCCAATTATTCAAGGTGAATTACCAACTTATCATTGATTCCAATAGTCGGATTGATCCGCTTGCGCTTATTATAGGACAGCAAATCAAAGTTCCTGGCTTTACGACGACCGGCTATAAGATTAAGCGAGGGGACTCATTATGGGCAATTGCCAAATCACATAATCTTTCACTGGATGCCATATTTCTCGTTAATCCTAAACTCAACCCTAATGCCCTGCATGTCGGTCAGACGATTTCTGTGCCATTAAGGATTACGTGGAGGCTAATTCAAGGAAACCAGGAATATGATTATGGGACGATGGTGACCGATGTAAGACGTTTGAAAAGTATCTACCCATTTATTAAAACCTCCTCCATTGGGGACTCGGTGCTTGGAAAGAATATTCCCGAAGTAATGATTGGGAATGGTGGCAAACGAGTTCACTATAATGGTTCCTTTCATGCGAATGAGTGGATTACGACGCCTGTGATCATGACCTTTTTAAATGATTATTTACTATCGGTCACGAATCAGACTGACATCCGCGGTATGTCCCTGTTGCCTTTTTATCAACAGACGATGCTGTCGATCGTTCCAATGGTGAATCCGGATGGAGTGGATTTGGTTTTAAAAGGCGCACCTGCCGATGAGACATTGAGAGGACGGCTCGTGGAATGGAATAATGGAAGCGAAGACTTTTCTGGCTGGAAAGCCAATATTAATGGGGTGGATCTGAATGATCAATTTCCTGCCAAATGGGAATTGGAACAAGCTCGCAATAATGTAACAAAGCCAGGTCCGGCAAATTATTCCGGGGAAGGGCCGCTTACACAGCCTGAAGCTATTGCAATGGCAGAGTTGACAAGAAAACGTGATTTTAACAGAGTTCTTGCTTTCCATACCCAAGGAGAGGTCATTTATTGGGGGTTTGAAGATATGGAACCGCCCGAGTCCGAAACGATAGTCAATGAGTTTGCGAGGGTCAGTGGATATGAACCAGTCAAATCCGCCAATAGTTACGCAGGGTATAAGGATTGGTACATTCAGGATTGGCGAAGGCCAGGGTTTACCGTGGAGCTTGGCAAAGGAACCAATCCCCTTCCTATATCACAATTCGATGAGATTTATCAGAAGTCGCTAGGGATTTTCTTAGCAGGGTTATATATGTGAATTTTGACCAATTGAAAAAGCTCGACTCCGTTTCCATGGGGAAGAGCTTTTTAGTCTTATAAACTATTAGACTTGAGACGATGAGGGCTGCTGCAAAAAATAAGTAAAGTTATGCTTTACTTATCGATTGCATGATTAACTCGCTTTTTAGCCTAAAAAGTAACGGACGTTCTCCAGTACTCGTCCGAGTAATATTGCAGCCCCTACCAAAAAGAATCCTGATAGTTTTACGGTAAAGAAGTTTGACTTCCTTAGCGCTAGTATTGGCCCCACCTACGCCATATACTTTGACGGCCACGCATGCCATCCAACCTAATTCCATTATAATAGAAAGCGCTTACATTTTCAAAATGAATCGTAGTACAAATTTCGACATGTGCATCTGTGTCCCCCAATCAACAGAGGGGAAAGGGCCTTATCAAATCCTTTTGAATAGGGAGACTCCGGTGTATATACCTTTCCGGAAAACTACATAAAACTTATTATTCCTAGTTTTCAAGTTATTTTTAAAAACTTAAATGAACTGTAGTCATTTCATTTTTTTTTTGTGATTTTTAATGAAAATACGAATAAATATTTATTTTTATTCGTTTATAGTTCGTATATAATAATTTTAAGGTATTGAGGAGGAGAGACTGAATGTATAAATCCAAAAAGATTTTATTATTGGGCTCCGGTGAATTGGGGAAAGAAGTCATACTTGAAGCACAGCGCCTTGGTGTGGAGACCGTTGCTGTAGACCGCTATGAACTAGCCCCTGCCATGCAAGTAGCCCATCGCAGTTATGTGATCGATATGCTTGACGCGGAACAACTAAGGGGAATTGTAGAAAAAGAACAACCCGATTTGATTGTACCGGAAATTGAAGCCATTGCTACATCTGAATTAGTCAAATTGGAAGAGGAAGGCTTTCATGTCATTCCGACGGCAAGAGCAGCTAAATTGACTATGGATCGTGAAGGAATCAGGAGGTTGGCTTCTGAAACCCTGGAGATTCCGACGGCAGCCTACAAATTCGCTGATACTTATGAAGAATTTGCCCAAGCTGCCAAAGAAGTTGGATTTCCGAATGTCGTAAAACCGCTGATGAGTTCTTCAGGGAAAGGTCAAAGCGTGTGCCGAACGGAAGGTGACCTGGAAGAGTGCTGGAAAATCGCGATGGAAGGCGGCCGGGTTCAAAATGGACGGGTGATCATTGAAGAATTTATCCGTTTTGATTCGGAAATCACGCTGCTTACTGTCCGGGCCGTAAACGGTACCATGTTTTGTGCTCCCATCGGCCACATTCAGCAGGGCGGGGATTATATTGAATCCTGGCAGCCGCATAATATGACAGAAGCGCAAATAGTGGAAGCGAAAAGAATTGCCCATGCCATTACAGATGAACTTGGAGGGTACGGATTATTCGGTGTTGAGCTTTTCCTCTCAGGGGATAAAGTCTATTTCAGTGAAGTTTCCCCACGTCCGCATGATACGGGGCTAGTGACACTAGTGACTCAGAATTTGTCGGAGTTTGCCCTGCATGTTCGAGCGATCCTAGGATTTCCCATCCCGGAAATCACGCTGGTCAACCCAGGTGCCAGCCGCCCATTAAAAGCGCAAGATGAGTTATCGGAATATTCTATAGTCGGTGTTGAACAAGCCTTGGCTATCCCAAATACACAAATCCGTCTTTTCGGAAAACCGGTTACAAAGGCCGGGAGAAGGGTCGCTGTAGCCCTGTCATCTGCCGATTCAATCGAGGTAGCGAGAGTAAATGCGGCCCGTGCTTTGGAATGTTTAGTTGTAGAAAAATAATAGTGAAAAAAGCGCGCTCTTTGAATGGAGCGCTTCAGTCAGTCGGCGGTAAGGGAGCGGTTTTCTGAAAATGAATGGAACGTTTCAATGAAAAAAACTGAAGGCAAACTCGCTTTCTGCGAGTTTGTCTTCAGTCTGAAGCATCCTGAATGGATGCTTTATTTTCTTTTTTCTCCATTAATTTTTTTAGCACTTTCAAATCCCTAACAAATCACCCCGAATTGAAGAAGTTGAATGAAAAGAACTTTGTTCAAGATCACTTAACCACGTTGGTGTTAATCAATTTTTTTTCACTCCTCTAAACCATAAAAAATGGTCCCACTACTGATGATTTTCCTGAATAACAAACAACCTCATAAAAGTGCATACAATCCCGTGACATGTCTGCCTTTACCTTGTCTTAACAATAATCCTACTGCATTTTTACATAGCCTTGACATTGTATTCATCTTCTTCACCTATAGTTTAATTAGATATTAATTATAGGGAGGTCATTCATTTGATACATAATTGGAGTAAAAAGGTTTTGCCCATCACACTCGCTTCTGCATTAGCATTTGGAAGTTTATCATGGTCCGCAGCGGATCGTGTTTCGGCAAAGGATAAGCAAAAAAAAGAACCGGAAATCAAGAACGTGATTTTCCTTATCGGTGACGGCATGGGTGTTTCTTATACTTCCGCTTACCGGTATTTAAAAGATAATCCTGGTACGAAGGTGGCAGAAAAGACAGAGTTTGATAAATACTTGGTTGGCCAGCAGATGACCTACCCTGAAGACGCTGCACAAAATATAACGGATTCAGCCTCAGCAGCAACGGCAATGTCTTCCGGAGTGAAGACCTATAACGCAGCAATTGCAGTGGATAATGATAAATCTGAAGTCAAAACCGTATTGGAAGCAGCAAAGGAAAAAGGAAAAGCGACGGGATTGGTTGCCACTTCTGAAATCACTCATGCTACACCAGCATCTTTTGGAGCCCATGATGAAAATCGGAAAAACATGAATTCAATCGCAGACGATTATTATAATGACTTAATCAAGGGCAAACATAAAATTGACGTCCTATTGGGCGGTGGGAAGTCCAATTTTGTCCGGCCTGATGTCAATTTGGCGAAAGCCTTCGAAAAAGACGGGTACAGTTATGTGACTGATAAAAATCAAATGCTTAAGGACAAAAATGAACAGGTCCTTGGTTTATTCGCTTCTGAAGGACTCCCGAAAATGATTGACCGCCCAAGTGAAACGCCTTCTTTGTCAGACATGACAAGTTCGGCAATCCAGCGCTTGAATAAAGACAAAGATGGATTCTTCCTTATGGTCGAGGGAAGTCAGGTCGATTGGGCCGGACATGATAATGATATCGTAGGTGCAATGAGTGAAATGGAAGACTTTGAAAAAGCATACAAAGCGGCCATCGAATTTGCGAAGAAAGACAAACATACATTAGTGGTGGCCACTGCCGATCACTCTACAGGAGGATTCTCGATCGGGGCTAAAGGAATATATAATTGGTATGGTGAACCGATCAAGGCAGCCAAACGCACCCCTGACTTCATGGCGGATGCCATCGTCAAAGGGGCCGATGTTGAAAAGACTTTAAAGCAATATATTAATCAAAATGAACTGAAACTAACTAACGATGAAATCACAACGGTAACAGAAGCCGCCAAATCAAAAAATGTGACGAACGTCGATAATGCCATCGAAGCCATATTCGATAATCGGACCAACACTGCATGGACTACAGGGGGACATACAGGTGAAGATGTTCCGGTCTACGCATATGGACCATATAAAGAACGTTTTGCAGGACAGGTCGATAACACGGATCAAGCCAAAATCATCTTTGATCTATTAAAGAAGTAAAAATACTTCAGGGAGGGATTCAATGAACAGACTGATGATTGGTGCCCTGATATTAACGACATTTGGTGCTCTTAATACACAACCAGCTTACAAAGAAGAAACGACAGCTAAAGAAAAAACAGAGGAAGTTGCACGGCCACTGGTGAAAAAGGATGTCTATGTTCCGAATCCACAGCTTCCTGATGATTTAAAATTGAACCAAATCGGCCAAAATGTTTCCGATGCTAAGGGCGACTTAACTTTGAAAGCCTATAAAAAAGTGAATGAAGCGTTGAATGTTGGTCCGATTGAGGTTGAAGTCAAAGACATGAAAGTGATGCATGCCACTCCGGATTACAGCATGATTGATTTCTTTCATGGCTATACTCATGATGAAGATTTCGATATCGTAAAAGTGAACGTGGAAATCAAAAACAATTCGGATAAAAAAATCAAGTTTTCCCCAGTCGCATTTCTTGAAACGGACAGCGGGGAACATCTGACGTGGGAAGATGACATCTACTTAGAAGAACTTACTGGTGAAATAGAAGGAAATGGTTCGAAAAATGGAAACATTGGTTTCATTCTAAGTGATGGAAACATAGAAGGCATATCCTTCATGACAAGTGATGCGGTAGATGAAGAAGGGGAAGTCCTTGCAAAAGGCAAGTCAGCTGAATTCGCTTTTTAAAGAATATGTATAAATGCCTTGGAAAAATAAAATACTAGAACAAGTGATGGCGATTACTATCACTGAACGGAATATCCAAATCCTAATGATGAGGTGACACAGAATGAGCTATAAAGATCAATTAGATCCACATTCTCAAAAGTTTCACCATAATTGGACAAGACCTAAGCGTTCAAAATCTCAAGTTAATGGCCATACGCAAGAATCGCAAACAAACATTATACTAAGAAGCAATGCAAAGGCTCACAGGTGGTAAGGATATTTCCGACAAAGAAGGAGGCTCTCAGCGAGTCTTCTTCTTTATATTTAATGCTGAATCGACATCGAATCTAAACCATTAAAGGGATACATGGCTTTTCATTCATAATTATGATACCATTTACCTTTAAGTGTGCCTGGCGTGAAATTTATCCATTTTCCGGAGTTTTGATTCCGATTGAAAGTTTCACCTTATACAAATAGAGGACGTGAATTGTAATGATAAAAATTGAAATCCCTGCAGCGGATATAAGCATCAAACAAAGAAAACAAGTTATAGAAGGAGACGAAGCTGTCATTCCTGAAATTTACGGGTTTATCGATTTTCATTTGATTCCCCGTGATAAAGGCGGCATCATCTTGTTTTACAATGAAAATGATGAACTGATTTTTGTCGGAAAAGCTCGTAAATTAAGACAAAGGGTCAAGAAGCATTTCGAGGATAATGTTTCTCCGATTAAAGAGCATCGTAATGAAGTCAAGAAAATTGACATTCTTATAGTCGAAGACGCTATGGAACGTGATATCTATGAAACGTACATGATCAATAAACTTCATGCTAAATACAACGTCGACAAAGTGTTCTATAAATAAGGAAAAAAAGCTGGCTGCGCATGCAATCAGCTTTTTTTTGTGGGCAAACAAAGTTTACAACTTATGTACAAATATAAGTTCCGTACATTTACAGTCGCTTAATGTTAGGTTAACAGTGTTGGTTTATATTTAAAGTAATCCAATACATTTTCAGGAGGTTGCTATTGAAGAAAATACTTTGTAAAAAGGTGTTAGTTATCTCGATCGGGACAGTGATTGCCTTTGGGAATTTAACATGGTCCGTGTCACAAGCTTCTAAACTGGCTAAACAGAGAGAGAGTGAAACTTTTGAACAAGAGACAGTAAAATCTTCAGAGTGGGAAATGGCGGAATAAGCATATGAACCAAAAAGTTTGTTGCTCGATTTGCAACAAAGTAATACGTTAAAGGTTCTTCTTAAAAAAGGAAAAATGAATTGGATAATGAAACGTTGCTGATGATCAGCTGTTATATGGAAGTACAATAAATTATAAAGCCGCACTGGAGGTTCATTACACATGTTGTTAGGTGTGATTGGGCTTCTATTTATTTTTATAAACTTACTTTAATTCAATTCGTTAATAATAAAATAACTTATACAGTCAAGGCCGGCGAAAACGATGGAGTGTATTTTTGGAATTTCTGCACAGATGAATTTTTTACGTGAGTGCCCATGCTGCTGTATTTGGAGCAATGGCGATAAACTCGTTCAGGAAATATTCGAGAGGTAATTTTGAAAAAAACTTGCAAATAGTAATGATTACGTTTTATTATAAAGGAGTAGTACTAAACAAGAGAATAATTCTATCGAATAAATCGTAATGATTTTGATTTGCGGGTGGGTAAAAAGCTAAGGAGTGTTTGTGAATGAGAAATAAGAAAATCCCTGTTACAGTTTTGAGTGGATACCTTGGCGCAGGAAAAACGACACTGCTGAATCATATCCTTGAAAATCGGGAGAATCTGAAGGTTGCCGTCATCGTCAATGATATGAGTGAGGTCAATATTGATGCTTCCCTTGTTAAACAGGGAGGGTTTACCCGGACAGATGAGAAGTTGGTGGAAATGCAGAACGGTTGCATATGCTGTACGCTTCGTGAGGATTTAATGATTGAAGTGGAAAAGCTGTCCACACAAGGTAATATCGACTATATCGTGATTGAATCGACCGGTATCAGTGAGCCTGTTCCGGTCGCCCAAACCTTCACGTATGTTGATGAAAACGTGGGAATTGATTTATCACAATTTTGTCGGCTCGATACGATGGTCACCGTTGTTGATGCGAAGAACTTTTGGCAGGATTACGCTTCAGGGGAAACTCTTATTGATCGAATGCAGGCAAATGATGAGGCCGATCAGAGGGAAGTGGTTGATCTATTGATTGATCAAATTGAGTTCGCCAATGTAATACTTCTAAATAAAATGGATTTAATGAAGCCCGAAGATATAGGGGAGTTAAATGGGGTCCTTCAAAAAATAAACCCGGATGCGCGGATTATAGAAACGGATCATTCCCAGGTGCCGTTAAAAGAAGTCATGAACACCCATCTGTTTGATTTTGAAAAGGCAAGCCAAGGGGCGGGTTGGATAAAGGAATTAAATGAAGAGCATATTCCAGAAACCGAAGAATATGGGATTGCCTCCTTCGTTTACAGAAGGAAAAAACCATTTCATCCATCGCGGCTGATGACGTGGTTGGAAAGTTGGCCGGTGGAAGTTGTGCGGGCAAAAGGCTTCCTTTGGTTGGCATCAAGAAATGATACAGCTGGCCTGCTATCACAGGCAGGACCGTCATTAATGATCGAGGGAGCAGGTAAATGGATTGCTGCTTATCCTAAAGATGAACAACAGCAGATACTGCAGGATGAACCTGAATTATTGGAACGCTGGGATGATATTTACGGAGACCGGATGACGGAACTAGTGTTGATTGGCATTCAAATGAATCAACAGAAAATCGAAAATGAATTAGATCAATGCTTATTGACGGAAATAGAGCTGCAGCATGATTGGTCTCTGTATGAAGATCCATTACCTGCATTTACGGAAATAGTTCATTAATAAACTTAGGAGGAACAAACATGAGAGTAAACATTACTTTAGCATGCACAGAATCAGGGGACCGAAATTATATCTCAACGAAGAACAAGCGGAATAACCCGGATCGAATCGAATTGAAAAAGTACTGCCCGCGTTTAAAGAAACACACGCTTCACCGAGAAACGAAGTAATTCCGAGGTTTAAATCGTAATGATTATGTTTTATTGAAGAGAATGGATGTAAAAGGGGGGAAGTTCATGTTGGAATGGATCATTATTGGCGGAGGCATTCAAGGTACGACGATGGCCACATTTTTACTAAAGTCAGGAAAAACGACAGTGGACCAGCTGGCGATTGTAGATAGAAATGAAGAACCATTGGCGAGATGGAAGCATTGTACGGAAGTGATTTCAATGCCATATTTACGTTCACCATCCGTACACCATCTGGATGTGAATCCATTCAGCCTGCAGAAATATGTGGAAAAAGCAGACTGGAACAATAATTTTTATGGCCAATATAAGCGTCCATCCCTACAATCCTTCAATGAACACTGTGCTCACGTTGCAGATGATTTATCTATTAAGCAGGCATGGGTGCAAGGGAAAGTCACGTCTGTCTGTAAAACGGGACAGGGCTGGGAAGTACAATTGCAAAACAAGCGACGACTTGCAGGGAAAAAACTCGTGATTTCAATTGGTATTGGTGAACAGCATTATTGGCCGGATTGGGCACTGCAATTAAAACAAAGCATGAGGGCTTCATTTTTCACATATTCGATGAAAATATTCCGGAGCTGACACAATTACATGGACCCATCACGATCATTGGGGGAGGCATATCTTCTGTCCATCTGGCTTTAAAGCTGAGTAAGATCCATCCCAATGAAGTAACGGTACTAAAGCGGCATCCGTTTAGAATTCATGATTTCGACAGTGATCCTGGTTGGTTGGGGCCGAAAAGACAGCGTCCTTTCCGTGCTATAACAAGCTATCAATAAAGACGCGAAGCCATTATCCATGCCCGTTATAAGGGATCCATTCCACCTGACTTACATAAAGTGCTGATGAATCAGGTTAAACAGGGATTATTGCGTGTCATGGATGTTGAAGTGATAAGCGCTGTGTGGAGGGACGGGCATATTAGCCTCAGGGATAAAAACGAAAAGGTTATCCAACAAACAGGGACGATCCTTTTAGCAACCGGCTTTAAGTCTTCAATGCCAGGGAAGGATTGGCTAACGCCAGTCATCCAGTCGCATGATTTACGCCTTGCTGAATGTGGTTATCCGATTGTATCGCAGTCGTTGCAGTGGGGACCTGGTTTATATGTCACGGGTGCATTGGCTGAACTTGAAATGGGACCGATATCCAGGAATATATCTGGAGCAAGACAGGCAGCGGAACGAATTGTGAACAGTTTATAGAATTTATAGGCTGTTTTCACATACTTTGTTGCTATTTACCAGGTAGTGAGTTGTGGTTGATTTCCCCTCCAGATGCTCGCTTTCCGCGGGGCGGGCGGTGAGCCTCCTCGGCGTAAACGCCTGTGGGGTCTCACCTGTCCCGCTGCTCCCGCAGGAGTCTCGCACTTCCGCTCCAATCACCCTTAAATAGTTTCGTTTTAAAAACAACAATCTTTACGAAAAGAGCCAATTTATAAAATCATTATGTTTAAAAAGGAGAGATTAAAATGGCTAAAAAATCCAAGGTGGTAAAAGCACAAAAACAGTTGGCAATGGTCGAAAAGTATGCAGAACTTAGAACGCAATTGAAGGGGAAGGGGGATCATGCTGCATTGGCCAAACTCCCGCGTGATTCTTCGCCGACAAGGGTTCACAATCGTTGCGGAGTAACAGGAAGGCCCCGTGGATATATGCGCAAATTCAACATGTCACGTATCGTTTTTAGGGAACTTGCTCATAAAGGGCAACTGCCAGGTGTCAAAAAGGCAAGCTGGTGAAGCGGGGAGAAAAGCAAGGTTGATTCAGGGGGAAGGTTCCTTGAATCAACTTTTTATTTTGAAAAGGAAAGCTTTAAGCAGTCAGAGTATATAATATTAAATCGGTTAATAAGACAATTTGAGAAGTAGGATGTATGATTTTTTGTTAGTTACAAAGAGGAATCGTTCATGAGAATAAGAGCCCTTAATAAACCAAGGGCCGCTTCATGTCTAACCTAGCTTAAAGGAAGTGTATGGCGTAATCTTATTTTACTAACTTTAATGCTTGTTCAGAAATTAAGGCACGAAAAGGGGGCGTGAGAGAACCAGTTCGGTTTAGGTAAGGTAAGATAACGTAAAGAAAGCAGAAGTTTTATCAACTCTGCTTTTTTATTAATCAAATTTTACCTTTGGAAAAATTCAATCCACTCTTTTTCTGGTCCATATATGTAGAAATAGCGATAACCATTTGGAAGGGTGACGATTTCTTCATCAATCAGCTCGATGTTATCTAAACTTTTAATCCGGTCATATTCCTCTTCGATATCATCCACAGTAATTGCAAAATGGTGGATCGTTGCTTCGGATGGCAGTGTGTCGCTATAACCTTGAATTAATTCAATTTCTGTTTCGTCTGAATCATTGTATCCAAGGAATGCTAGTTGGATTACACCATTAGTATGTAGCACCCGCGATTTCACTTTTAAATCTAATACATCCTGATAAAAGGTTATGGATTCTTCAAGATCTCTTACAACAACTCCGATATGATCGACTCTTTTTATAGCCAAGGAACTTCCTCCTAATTTTGTTTAGTACAATATGAAAGTATTAGTATATATAACATTATTCGTAATAAAATTACAATTTCGGGGTAGTGTTTTTCTGATTATTAAAAAATGATGGATGAAGGAAGAATTGGCTGGTGAATCGTGGAAAATGATTGATAAAGAAATAGACAATACTTAATGAAGAAAAGTATTGTCTATACATGTATAGTGGAGAACTCTTTCTACTTCATTGAATTTGCATCTCATTTACATAATCCATGAAATCCCTTGCTTCTTGAAATTCAGCTTGAAGATTGGCAGGTAAGTCATCGACATTAACTGAGCCGTTTTCACTCCCACTTTGCACGGCAATTTTTTCATATGTCATAAGAGCCTCAATATACGTTTCGTATTCCTCAGCCGTTAACAACTCTTCACTGGATACTAGTCCGTTTAATTTATCAAAATATGGCTGTATTTCCATAAAAGCTGTTTTTAATTCAGCGATTTTTCTTGAAGGAAGTTGGTCGTAATCAATATTGCCGTTTGCATCTCCATAGTCTAGCTTAGACTCAGTTACTACATGTAATAATTCTTTGAAATCAGCATACTCTTCTTTTCCCAATTCACCTTTAGCTTGGGACAGTTTTGCATCGAAAAGGAGGTATCCCTCCATGGTAGCATTAGCCAAATGCTTTTTTACCTGCTCGAATGATCCGTATAGATCATCAGCCAGGAAGGATTGATAGGCGAAAGCACTGGTTGGGAGTAACAGTGAAGCAATTAGCACGCTTGTTATTAAATATTTTTTTCTTTTTCCTCGATTAGTTGTTATTGTACTCATTACTTTCACTTTTAGTTCTGGTGAAGGATTTAGGCTCTTACTTTCTTCATATAACGCTTCCCTTAATTGATTATGAAGATTGTTCATTATACATTCCTCACTTTCTCTAAAAATAATTTACTTTCTTTTCCTTTCGCATTCAACTTTCTTAAAGAAGCGTGAATCCTGGATTTAACGGTTCCAATCGGGATTTCTAAAATTCTGGCTACCTCTTCTAGTGAATAATCATTTAAGTAGCGAAGAATTACGACTTGTTTTAGCTTGTAAGGTAACTGGTTTACTAAATCTACGAGTTGTTGATTAGAAATTTTATCAACAATGTCATGAGAAAAATCTGGAACATTGATTCGTACTGCTACTTCTGCTTCTGCCTTTTTAGAAATCCTTAGGCGCATCCATCTTTTCCGTCGATAGGTTTGAAGCTGCCGTATGACAATCCCCATTAACCATGGTTTGAAAGGTCTTTCACAATCATATTTACGAAGAGACTTATAGACCTCTATGTAGATGTCCTGAATCACATCGTCAATATCCGCTTTTTCGTCTATAAGAAAGTGAACGTTTCTATAGACACTTTGAATAGTTTTTTCATATAGCTCGTCGTATGCCTGTTTCTCTCCCTTTAAGAAAAGTTTGATGCTGGAAATTAAATCATTTTGGTCACTCATCCTATAATCTCCTTCCGTCTATACTATATATTGGTAAGGTATTAATATTTCGTTCGCTTTTTAGGGGTATTTTCCCATTTTAATGGATTATTTTCTTGAAAAGAAAAGAATTTATTTTTTTCCAGGGCAAAAATTTGTTTCTATATGGAATAGTCGATATACTATGGAAACAACTCCATTATTTAATGGATATGGGAGGAGAGGTAATATGGGTAATATTCGTGAAGGTGAGGTTTTCACCCTTACTGATGACAATGATGAAGGCCATGAAGTTGAGGTTTTAGGATCATTGGATGTAGAAGGAACGGAATATGTAGCAGTAGGTTTGCTTGAAGATATTGAAGAAGATACAGAGGAAGATATCGATATTTTCTTTTTCAGGGTCGAAGGCGAAGGTGAGCTGCTCGATATCGAATCGGATGAAGAGTTCGAAAAGGTATCATTGGCGTTTGAAGCGGCATTTGAAGAGAAATAATGATGGGGCAAGAGTAAAAGGCGGCACAATATGTGCCGCCTCAGGCTGTTGAACAAAAGGTTTCGGAATGTTCTCATTCCGAAACCTTTTTGATTTTTTATTGAATTTGAAGTACTTTCTTTAATTTCTTTCTCTTCTTCCTTATCGAAACTCTTTATAAAGCTTCATTATTCCATCTGCTTCGCATCGCAAGTTATAAAATAATTGTTTTTCCAATTTGGAAACCTCCCGATCTAAGGGAATGGAATGCTATATTAACTTTCTACAGCAGTTCTGCAATAACCTACTAATTTAATTTGATACAATATGGTTTACTTGTTAATATGGCCTAATTTGATTAAAAGGGGTTATGAAACAATGAAAAAGATTGAAGTTAAAGCAATTAATGTTAAGAGAATTATAGTTCCGGCTGTTGCTAGTGTAATGTTATTTTCAGCCTTTACACCTATTTCAAAAGCTTTTGCTTCTGAAATAAAAGAACCAGTTCAATCAAATACCGAAGTAAGTTCTGAAATTGTAGATGTCTTTTATTTGTAATTCTTATTTTTTTCTCTCTTCCCACGCCTATAACCTTGTTCTAAAGTATGCTGCCAAGCATTTATATTTACTTATAAATGACCCTCTCAACTCGAATAGCTCACCAAGCTTACAGATGTATTGTTCACAACAACGAAAAAAGCGTAAGCTATTGCCTACGCCTTACTTCTCAACTTATTTTTACAGTAACAAATACTATCTATTTACCAAAAAGGCGGGCGAGCACCCCTTCTTCTCTTCTTCATGATTAGTAACGGCAACCTGTTTTATACTTTCCTCATTTTCTTTTATACCTGCCATTAATCTTCTGTCTTTTTCTTCTAGTTTGTTATTTATATATTCTTGCTGTTTCTGGATTTGTTCAACCAATGACTTTTGTCTGTTCGTCTATGGATTTTTGCATGTCCTGTACGGCCCCAGCGACATTTACAGTCACTGGTTCCTTGAGACCAAGTTTTACCTTATATTTACCGAACGAACAACTGTTTAGAACTAAGGAACGGGTGTGCGGGACTCCTGCAAAAAGCGAGTGCCCTACGTTCCAATCAACATTCAAAAGTTACAAACCCTCAAAAAAGCTGTAGACAAACTCAATTATTTATCGAGTTTGTCTACAGCTTGAAGGCGGCACAATATGTGTCGCCTTTTTATATGTAAAAAGAAAGTATTGGCCCCGCCTTCGCCAAATACCATGATAGCCACGCGTGCTACCCAGCCTTACTTAAGTATAATGTTTTAATATTGATGGGACGTGTACTTTATATGAAGGTTTTGTGAAAAAACGGAGTATTTTTCCATCTCTGGGGCATAGGATGAAAAAGTGGAGGTGATAGGATGGCTGTTGTAAAGAACACTGCAGCCGATCGTGCCTTATTGGCAAGATTGCTTAGAGCTGAAGGCGAGGGTGAAGGTGATCAAGGCATGTTGATGATCGGGAATGTAGGGATCAATCGGATTAGGTCTAATTGTTCCGATTTCAAAGGGTTGAGGACGATTCCAGACATGATTTATCAGGAACATGCCTTTGAAGCTGTGCAGAAGGGGTATTTTTATCAACGAGCAAGAGAAAGGGAAATAAGGCTTGCACGTCGCAGTATAAATGGTGAAAGGCTATGGCCCTCGAAATTTAGTCTATGGTACTTCAGGCCACAGGGAGATTGTCCGGCAACCTGGTATAATCAGCCCCTCGTTGGGCGTTTCAAGCTTCATTGCTTTTATGAACCAACAGGTGCAGAATGTGAAAATATTTATAGTACATTTTAAGGAAGAGGCTGAACCTTATGGGGGTTTGGCCTCTTTGTGCATCAATCTTTAAATAGGATAATATCATATGATAAAACTGGCAAATGATTTACTGATACTGTAAAATTGAGACTGTAAATTTCCGGATAAGAAAGGAATAAAAAAATTTGATGAGTAAAAGGCTTATTAATTATGGACAAGGGCAAATGGGAGAACAGTCGGTGGATGATACACTTAAGTCATTCATGGAGAACAACCCGGACGCCATATCCATTGTTGATCTGGAAGGAAAGACCCTTCAAGTAAATGCCGCTTTTGAAAAGTTTTTCGGTTGGAAGAATGATGAGCTCATTGGCATGCCATATCCAATTATTCCTGAATTCTTGAAGGAATCAGCCAAGGAATTGCATGACCAAATTAGGGCAGGGGTAAAAAAGAAAGGCTTTGAGACGGTCAGGCAAAGGAAGGATGGCCGGTTAATCAATGTGAGCATCTCCCTGTTTAATATCCGGGATAATGAATATGAGCCGTCCGCACTGGTCTTCGTTTATCGGGATATCACGAACCAAAAGCTTGCTGAAGCTGCCTTGAAGGAAAGTGAGCAAAGATATCGCAGTTTAGTGGAGGTGTCACCTGAAGCGATTTTTGTACATCGTGATGGGATAATAGAGTATATGAATCCCATGGGGGCAAAAATGCTGGGGATGGATAGTGTGGAAGATATTATCGGTAAGTCGGTCTTTCAGTTCGTTCACCTGGATTCCCGGGAAAGTGTACAAAAAAGAATCGAGATAATGAGGGACGATTATCAGGCGGTTGGTTTACTGGAACAAAAGTTCATTCGACTTGACGGACAAGTATTTTATGGAGAAACACTCGGTCTTCCGATTATTTATAAAGGTCATCCAGCGATACAGGTATTCTGCAGGGATATTACGGAGCGTAAAAAAACCGAAGAGCTGCTTTGTAAATCCAATATGTTATCGGCCGTTGGACAAATGGCTGCGGGTATCGCACATGAAATAAGAAATCCATTAACTACGGTCAAAGGATTTTTACAATTATTAAGCGAATACCCTGAGCAAAAGGACTATCTTGAAATGACGGTCAGCGAAGTTGAGAAAATTGAAATGCTGGCCAATGAATTTTTAAGTTTAGCAGAGCCTGAAGCGAAGGTTTGTGAATCGATTCAGCTTAACGATATTTTGGATAGTGTGATTACATTAGCCGAGTTTCAAGCGATATTGTATGATGTTGAAATAATCAAGGAATATAATACGGGTTTGGGATCGGTCATTGGCGAACCGAATCAGTTAAAACAGGTTTTCACGAATGTCGTCAATAATGCGATTGAAGCCATGCCGAAAGGCGGCAAACTTCATATACAGTTAAACTATGAGGGAGTCTACGCGATGATCCGATTCATTGATCAAGGCTGTGGAATTTCAAAAGAGCGCATGAAGCATTTGGGGCAGCCTTTTTATAGCACCATGGAAAAAGGAACAGGGTTGGGGCTCATGGTCAGTACTAAAATCATTCATGGGCATAATGGGGAAATTCATTTCAGTAGCGAAGTGGGAAAAGGGACGATTGTAGAAATCATTCTCCCCCTCAATGAGAGCTCACAATGAAAAGTGACGAGAAGCCATGCTTTCGTCACTTTTTGGATTATAGCTTAACGATCGTTCTGCCTCTTGCTTCCCCTTTTAATAGGGTAGGAAGGATGTCAGGCAATTCTTTAATAGTAATTTCCTGTTGAACGAGCTGTTCTAAATGTGCAAGTTTAAAGTCGGTGGCAAGGCGATGCCAAACTTGCAATCTTGTATCCATCGGGCAATTGACCGAATCGACCCCAAGTAAATTAACACCTCTTAAGATGAATGGAAAGACGGTGGCAGGAAGGCTTGTGCCAGCTGTTAATCCGCTTACCGCCACAGATCCGCCATACTTGATTTGGCTAAGGACCGAGGCTAACGGTTCACCGCCGACGGGATCTACCGCCCCGCTCCACTTCTGTTTGCCAAGTGCCCGAAGCTTGCCATCATATACTTCTTCACGGGATACAATGGTCGTCGCTCCGATTTCCTTTAGGTATCCATGTTCCGATTCCTTTCCTGTACTTGCTTCCACTGAATAGCCAAGTTTGGCAAGGATCGAGACAGCGAAACTGCCGACCCCGCCAGTTGCACCAGTGACGAGAACGCTCCCTTGATCAGGAGTGAGGTTATTTTCTTCAAGGCGCAGAACTGATAAGGCAGCAGTGAAACCTGCAGTTCCGATGATCATCGCCTCTTTCAGTGTAAGGCCATCAGGAAGTGGAACGATCCAATCTGCTGGAACACGGGCAAATTGACCGTAGCCGCCGGATTGTGAAACGCCAATCCCGTAGGAGGTCGCAATCACTTCGTCGCCTTCCTGAAACCGGGAATCCTCAGATGAAACGACTATACCAGCCATATCAATTCCTGGAACGATCGGATAGCTGCTGACAATGTTTCCATTCGGAATGCTGGCAAGGCTATCTTTATAGTTCACACCGGAATAATGGACACGGATGAGCACTTCCCCTTGCGGCAAATCATCAAGTGATAGTTGCTGAATGTTAACGGAAAATCGATCATCTTGCTTGTTTACAACCAATGCATCAAATTGCTGTAACATGGTTTGTTCCCCCTTTTATACTGAATCTACTCCATTATAGAAGAAAAAACGTCAAAAAGTATAATGATGAAATTCGAAATAAGTAGCGCTTCCTTTTCTTTCTACTTCTAAAAATGTTACTATTAGATTTGATTCAGTTCATATTAAAGGAGATGTTTTACATGGCTAAAAAAGGATACATACTTATGACAAATGGAGAAAAGATCGAATTCGACCTTTTCCCGAACGAAGCACCGAACACAGTGGCTAACTTCGAAAACTTAGCAAACACAGGATTTTATAATGGTGTAGTCTTTCACCGTGTAATCCCTGGTTTCGTAAGCCAAGGCGGAGATCCTACAGGTACAGGTGCAGGCGGAAGCGGCAAGCAAATCAAATGTGAAACAGTAGGAAACCCTCACAAACATGAGGCAGGCAGCCTATCGATGGCACACGCTGGAAAAGATACTGGCTCAAGCCAATTCTTTATCGTGCACGCGCCACAACCGCATCTTAACGGTGTTCACACAGTATTCGGTAAAGTGACATCTGGACTTGAAACGGCTAAAGCTATGAAAAATGGCGACAAAATGGAAAAAGTCGAAGTTTTTGACGCTGAATAATGGAAGTGAAAAGAGGGGGCATATGCTCCCTCTTTCTTTTTGCTATTTAAAGGGCAGCAGACTTAAACTATAAGCCCATTTTGTATAGTAACTAATGAAAGTAAACCTATTTGAAGAAATCGTTTCATTAGAGCAAAGCAAATATAGAAAGAACCCTTTTCGGGGGCCCTTTCTCGCTGTCTAGAACTCCGGCTTTGATTGTCGATTTTACTTCTTTTGCAGGAGCATGGTTAAGAATGACACATACCCATTGTTCCAACACAAAGATCCCAGCTACCACTTTTGTTCATGCTCCCCACTCCTTTTTACATCTTTACAATAGAACCACCTGTGGATCCTTTATAATTTCCCCATACCGTCTGTTTCTTGTCTGTCCTAATTCATGGCCCTTTTTAAATGTAAATTAGAGGGCAGCATTTTTGTTAGAGATACACATATACGAAAAGAGGGAACCCTTTAAAATATTGAGTCATTTTGGCGTAATGCTTTCACTGAAACAATATTTGACCCCTGACATGGTTTCCGAAATATCCCATAATCTTTTCGAAGTTTCTTCATTATACAAGGTATCGATGATAGTATCTTTTCTAGGAAAGCCTTTTCTGCTTTTCTTTCCATCGGGTCCGATATACTCCCCGCCTGTTAAGGTTGGTTCCGTTGCGGCATAAAGAGTGGGGAGTGCTCCCATATTTGCCGGCTGGGTGAAGGTTTTGGAAAGAAAGTGGACGAACCTATTCATGGGTTTGCCAGATCCGCGTGACATGAGATTAGTATGGGCAAGGCCCGGATGACAGGCAACGCTAATCGGGTTTGCTTCATGCTGGTTGAATTTGTTCTGTAATTCGCGGGCAAAGAGAAGATTGGCCAGCTTGCTTTGCCCATAGTATTTCATCGGTTTATAACCGTTTTCACCATTTAGATTTCCGAAGTCTATGAATCCATTGATGGCGGCCAAGCTGCTCAATGTGACGACCCGCGATTTTGGTGTAGAAAGGATACGCGGAAGAAGGAGGCCTGTCAAAGCAAAATGACCGAGATGGTTGCTGCCGAATTGCAGCTCGAAACCATCCTTCGTTTTGCTGTATGGCGGAATCATCACACCTGCGTTATTGATAAGGACGGAGAGTGAATCATAGTTTTCGTTAAAGGAATCAGCAAAATGCCGAATGCTGCTTAAATCACCTAAATCCAGCTGCATCACGCGTACATTTGCTTTAGGATGCACCGAGATGATTCTATCGACCGCCTTTTCACCCTTTGAAGCATTCCGGACGGCAAGAATGATCTCTGCCCCCTTACCGGCCAGGGCATAAGCCGTTTCGAAGCCAAGTCCACTATTTGCACCAGTAATCACAATGGTTTGCCCTGATACATCGGCCATATCTTCCCCATTCCACTTTTCAATCATCCAAATCACACCTTTCCACACATTCTATACCTATCATATACCCAAATAATTCCTATATGTCACATTCTGTGGAGGGAATCAGGTGCTGTATTCTATTTTTCTGATGTAACCGGAATTTTTATTTAGCTCCCCATTAAGTAATCAATTATATTTTTCATGATCAGGATGACGGTAACGATGATGAATAATACTCTTACATATGCCACTCCCTTCTTAATGGCGAATTTAGAACCTGCCAATGCTCCTGCTATCATGGAGATGCCCATCGGTATTCCATAGGAAAAGTTGACGGTATCAAGAAATATGAACATGATCAGTGCTGCCAGATTACTTCCGAAGTTTAGAAATTTTGCGTTTCCTGCAGAATGCAAGAAATCAAAGCCAATCATTAAAAAGGCAAACAAAATGAAAGATCCCGTTCCAGCCCCTAAAAATCCATCATAAAAACCAATGGCAAATATAGCGAACGCAAATAGTGCTGCCTTTTGCCATGTGAGCCTCTTGTAAGTCGATTCTTGTCCCCAGTCCTTTTTTAAAAAGGTATAAATGGCTATAGCTAGTAAAAGAACTAAGATCAGTGGTTTTAATAATTCGGGTGAGACGAAATTGACGACCCAGGCACCCAGTAACGATCCTATAAAAATAAATGGGAAAAGTTTGGCCACGAACCGAAAATCAACCTTACCTGAACGAATGAAGGCAATTGTACTTGTTAAAGCCCCCATGGAACTTGCTAACTTATTCGTTGCAATCGCAGCCGTTGGGGAAAGTCCAGAAAATAATAAAGCGGGTATGGAAATCAGGCCACCGCCGCCGACCACAGAATCAATGAATGCTGCCAAAAAGCCAAAAAACATCAGCAGCAAGAGTGTTGAAATTTGTATATCTTCCATCCAAGAAGCCTCCGTATCAAGGGCATTATGGCCGAAATGCTTGCTTTTGCGGCAGCCATAACCCAAAGTATTTTAATTAGTCACTATTTAGATAGTAACTAATTAAAATCTTTCTGTAAATAAGAATATGATGAGTTATGTTCCCATACCTTTTGAAATCGAATAGATTTCGGTAGGAGATTTGGTATGATAGGCATATAACTTACTTAATGCACTAGGAGGTACTATGCAAGATATCATTCAAAAACTACAGTCTCTCGGGTTTAGTCAATATGAAGCAAAGGCTTATGTTTCTTTAGTTCGCCAAGGTCCAACCAGTGCCTATCAAGTAAGCAAGGAATCTGGAATTCCCAGGGCACGTATCTATGAAATATTAAATGGACTTCTAGAAGAAGGAGTCGTATTAAAAGAGGAAATCAATGAATCGATACAATATTCACCATTACCAGTCGATGTGTTTTTGGAATCCGTCCAATCGAAATGGAACAATACCTATCAATCCATCAGCCATACACTAAAGCAATTCGAGAAAATCGAGCCCATGGCCGACAATCGTGTAATGACGCTTAAGGGTGAAGCGCATATCCTATCCTTTTGCCGTACTTTGATTCAAAAAGCGGAGAGAAGGGTGGTAGTTTCCTTATGGGACAAGATGTATGGGAAACTTGAACAAGAGCTTAAGGGGGTAGCTGCACATTGCACTCTCAAGGGGATTGTATTTCAGGTTGAACACCCATTATCAGGTTTAGATATACATCGTAAAACCAGCTATGTGGACAATATAGGAGAGAACAAATGGTTCATCCTATCCATTGATGGCAAGGAGACGATTTACGGCCCTTCTTCGGAAACGAGAGAAACGGCGTTTTACACAGATGATCCCATTCATATTAATTTTCTCGAAAATTACATTTGGCATGATATCCTCGTTAACCGCTTAGTTAAAAAGGACGAAGAAGATGCTGAGAAATGGATTTCGAGGGAAAGGGACCGTTTTTTCTCGCTATAGCAGTTGGAACCATATGAAAAAAGCTGATAACCCCTTATGTAAGGGGATATCAGCTTTTTATTATTTATTATCGCAGTATAAATCAGAGTCATCTGGATAAAAGGGTTTTAGGAAATCTAATCGCCGTCGGTAAGTTGGATTTATCTCGATAAGACCTGTACGACACAATGATATGGTCATGCGCTAGAACATCCAACTGGAGAATTTGTGAGCTTTTCATTTCCACATAGTACGTAACATCTTCTTTTTGTAAATGATAAAAAGAAAAGGGGATACCTAAAAGGTCTTTCCTTATTAGTTTTGTTTCAGGCTGATTGATGATGTGCTCACTCAATTCCACTATTGTAACAGAAGTTGTTCCTGTAATTGTTGTTATTTTTGCTTTTGCATAATCGACTGCATGACTGAAGGTTTCGGCAAGATTCTTCAAGATTCCATCCATGGGGGCATCTCCTTTGAAATAGGGTATGTATGTAGTATGGTACGTGGCAAATGCTTTATGCAAAAAATACTCAATGATGCTATAGAATTGTCCGTTTATGAACATGATTAAGAGAGTGTTCTACGAAATCATGTTGTCAGGTGTGGGATAAATAAATACGCAGTTAAGGAAGGACGGGCAGTATGAATGATGAAGTACTATTTGAAGAGGAAGAATCAATGAAGAAAAGAAACGCTTTTGAAATGCCAGGTCCCCAAAAGAAAGGCAAAGCATGAAGAAAAAAAATATATATTTGGGTCTGGCCTTTATCGCAATCCTCTCTTTTTTTACAGTGTTGTTCATTCAGTTGAATATGGATGCGAATTCTAAAGAGGGTAAAGGGAAAGACTTCGATGCCAACACGGATAACCATGAGAAAATAGAAAAAATGCTTGAAAAAATGACGCTTGAAGAGAAAATCGGACAGCTTATGATGGTCGGTTTCAACGGAACTGAAAAAAACAGTGAAATTACGGAGCTTATCGAACAAAAACATATAGGGGGCGTCATTTATTTTGACCGCAATATGAAATCGCCTGAACAAGTGGCTAAGTTATCCAATTCGCTACAGCAAACAGCCGATCAAAGCTTACATCCGCTTCCTCTCATGGTGGCCGTCGATCAGGAAGGCGGGGACACAATCCGGATGAGGGAACGGGTATCGCCACTCCCGGCGCAAAAGGACCTTGGGAAAAATGCATCTGTCGAAGACATGTACAAGGTGGCAAAATTGAATGGGAAAGAACTTGGTTCAATGGGGATTAACATAAATTTCGCCCCTGTTCTTGATCTATCGAAAACGGATGAGCGTTCATTTGGAAAAGATCCGGAAAAGGTCTATCAATACGGAAAGAAAGCCATTCAAGGCTTGAATGATGTATCCATAACTGGTGCATTGAAGCACTTTCCAGGAAACGGACGCAGCGAAATCGATCCGCATGTCGAAACATCGTCAGTGGAAACAAACCAACTTGATCTAGAAAACTCGGATATTTATCCTTTCAAGCAAATCATAAGTGAAATGGATAACCAAAAGTTTTTCGTGATGGTGACCCATATTAAATATCCAGCCTATGATAAAGAAAAACCTGCAAGCCTTTCTAAAGTCATCATAGAAGACCTGCTTCGGGGGAAACTTAAGTATGAAGGGCTTGTGGTCACGGACGATTTGGAAATGGGAGCTGTGAACAAGTATTTCTCTTATGAAGAGATGGGGAAGCAAGCAATCCTTGCAGGAGCTGATTTATTACTTGTCTGTCATGAATACTCCCATGAACTTGAGGTATATAACGGATTACTCGAAGCTGTAAAAGCAGGAGAAGTTCCAATAGATAGAATTAACGAGTCAGTGAAAAGAGTGTTGACATATAAATTCTACACTATGAAGCAAACGAAGGCAGACCCGGATCAAGCTGAAAAAGTGGTGAAAAGCCCTGAAAGCATAAAGTATATTGAAAGTCTGAATTTGGATAAGTAAAAGGGAAACCGCACACAACAGGATGCTTTAGTTTAAATCAGTTGATAGAGGGAATACTAACTATAACTAACTTGAAGGAGGAAATTCACATGCCATCAAACAAAATGATTGGAACCGTCCTGATAGGAGCTGCAGCATTTTTAATGCGCAATAAGAAAACTCGTGAAAAAACCATGAATCAAATAAAATCGCTAGCCACACCAGAAACCATTGATAAGGTTAAGAGCCAACTCCAATCATTAACTAAATCAAAATCAAGTGACCCATCCGCTCATTAAGATGAAAAACCCCATCAGGTTGCTCAATCATACAATTTGATGGGGCTTTTTTTCATTGCTCCCTTTTTGATCAAACATCTTCACTTTTCCATTCTTCCCCCGATCCGACTGGTTAAAAAAAATAACGGGTTAATGGCGTGTTACCTGACTTCAAAGAAGACCTCCATTAATTAGAACCCGGTGAAAGGAAAATGAAAAGCACTCGTTTCTTCCGAAGACCTTGGACAGGCCTGTCAAAAGTACAAGTGCTTTCATGAATGATCAATGATCATTCAGCTTCATCTTCACCATTATCTTCTTTATTGAACCAAAGCGGATCCTCATTATCGACTTCACCATTATAATTAATCAGGATTTCTTCTCCTGCCTTTATGTCAGTGTAAGCAAAGAAATCAAACGTATGATTCTTAAAGTTGATGTCGTACGTAGCATTTGGTGTATAAGAGTGATTAAACAGCATGCCATAACCTAAAAGCATGGCAGTATGGTTAATTCCATATTCAAATGCATAATCAGCAAGCAATGTTTTCTCTATGAAAACATGCTCCTCGTTTGGGTAAGCAATGACAGGTGCTTCATGCAAAAGCTCACCTTTTTTAATGTCTTGTGTTGCGAATACGCCTCTATTGAACTCACCATCACTGAGTGTGGAAGTTTTAACTTCAATCATGTTCGTCACCTACTTGTTCTATTCAATATAGTCCAGATCATCTAAGCTTGACAGTTAATAAGGAGAAAAGCAACTATTTTACGGAAATAATCATTTTCACACTCATTTTGGGAATCTATTGAGGCCCTACCTTTTATCATAGGTTCCGTGTGACGGAATAATTCACATGAAGGCCGAAAAAAGTGATCATTCGGCCGGAAAATATATATACATACAAAAAACACCTCCGCTAGAAGTGAAGCTAGGGAGGTGTCGGTCATATAGGTAAATCCCTTAAATCACACCGACAGCTGTAAAGGCATTTTTGACAGCTGTGACTTCTGCACTGCTAGAACCGTATAAATCAGAGGCCGCTTGTATGACGGCCGCTCTGGCTTGTGAAAAAGTAGACGACGAAGTTAAATATGTTGTGTTTGCCCGATAAAAGATGGTTCCTAGTTTATCGATGCCGATTCCGGATACACTCACGCCATGGTGAGTTCCGCCTGCAGAGATTAAATAAGCTGCCTTATTAATGATTCCGCTGTTCGTGTGGACTCCGCCATTATCACCCGTTCCTGTATAACGGTTCGAATAATGGTCAGGATCCCCATTCAATGTTGGATTAGCCATCGAGCGAAGTGCATCACCGGAAATGTTAGGTGTGTAAATATCTTCTCCGATCAAATAATCCGCTTTGGCACTTTGATTCTTAAATTCTACGACAGTGCCAAAAATATCAGATATCGCTTCATTCAAAGCACCGGATTCATATTGATAGGTAAGGTTCGATTCCGAGGAAGTGACGGCATGCGTCAATTCATGCGCAACGACATCGAGCCCGCCGGACAATGGGATGAACGTCGTGCCATCTCCATCACCGTAAACCATTTGGGTGCCATCCCAAAAAGCATTATTGTATCTTGAGCCATAATGGACGGTTGATTTCAGGATGGTTCCATTTCCATCATAAGAATTCCGTCCAAATGTGGATTTGTAATAATCATAGGTGTTACCTGCATAAAAATGGGCATCCACCGCAGCTTTATCGGTAGAAGTAGTAAAAGCATTTGTCGTGTTCGAAAAGAGTGTACCAGGCAATCTTGAACGGTTATTGGCGTTATACGTGTAGATGCCTTTGCCGCGTGTATTGTCTTGTAAATAGTATTGACCGTTGGATAAGGTAGTGTTCAACGATACGGTGTTGTTTAAGACGCCAGTGCCCGTTCCGACGGAGTTGGTCCCCGTCACTTCATCCAATGTATTATATTTATTCAGGATTTTACCCGTTTTGACTGAAATGAAATAATTATGATTTCCTGGTTCCGGACTTAAGAATTTCAAATTGACTTTATATACATAATCGGCCTTGCCTTCATTTGCGTATACATATAGCTCAGATTCAGGTGATTGTTCGTAGGCAGGAGTGAACCCAAGATCTGCTTCCGCTATTTTGATAGCTTCTGATTTACTGATGCCTTTTTTAGCCTTTTTCCCTAATTTCGTGTTTAGATTGGCTTCAACCGTACCGGACACGACGGTCAATACACCTTTAGCGTCAATCAATACGGCTTGTGTGGAATTCCATACTGGTACGCCTTTATAGGTTTGTTGCAATTTAAGGACGGTATTGCCCAGTTCGTCCTTGCTTTCTTTCTCGATCGTGAAGGAGTCCTTCGCCTTTTGCTTTTCTAGCTTGTAAGACTTTTTGTTCTCATCAAAAAAGGTAAGAATGATATCTTCTGCCGTTTGCTTTGAGGGTTCCGTAAGCTTCCCAGACTTGTATTCTAGCGAATCCCTATGCTTATTGTACTTTTCAACACTTAACACATTTTTTGCCGCTAAAGCTTCTTGATGGGGAATAGCAGAAAATAATAGACCGATGGATAGTGCAGTTCCTAAAAATACCTTACCTTTCATAAACACTCAACTCCCTCATGAGAATACCTCATTTTTGCATCATTTCATATTATTATCAAATGGAGAAAACTCGCGAAAAATATGACATTTAAAGGTATAAAATGGAGAAAAATGGTTTTTGGTAGATTTGTTATTTCTGAATATTCTTACAGTAATATTTCAATTATGTAAAAGGATCTTAATATTTTCCCCGTTAAAAATCCTGCTTTTTTATAAGTGCAAAAAACCGTGGCATAAAGTGCAAAAAACCGTGGCGTAAAGTGCAAAATATTTTGTCTATTTAAGTCGTTTTTTTTGATAATTTGTTGAATATTGCGGTTTTTTAATTCTGGCATAGAACTTGCATATATATCAGAAAAGGAATATTCGATTGTAAATTAGCTCTATTTGAAGGTCGATGAAATAGGAAAATTTATTAAATGGATTTCCCCATAAATGAAAGCGCTTATATAGAAAGGGATGAAAATTTATGATACCAAAACAAGAAAACGACATCTTACAGCATCCTCCAAAGCAGGAAGAACAGGAATTAAAGCGCGGTTTAAAATCTCGTCATTTAACGATGATTTCCATTGGAGGGGCTATTGGCACCGGACTGTTTCTTAGCAGCGGGGCAGCTATCCATACAGCTGGACCAGGCGGCGCATTACTTGCTTATGCCTTAGTTGGGGCAATGGTGTACTTCGTGATGACCAGCTTAGGGGAACTGGCCGCCTTTATGCCGACAAGCGGTTCATTCAGTACCTATGGAACGAAATTCGTCGATCCGGCATTTGGGTTTGCCTTGGGATGGACGTACTGGTTCAATTGGTCGATGACCATAGCGGCTGAGTTGTCAGCCTCAACAATGATCATGAAATTTTGGTTTCCGAATAGTCCATCGTTGTTGTGGAGTTCATCATTCTTGGTGCTCATTTTCCTATTAAACTACTTATCCGTTAAAGGATACGGTGAAGGGGAATACTGGTTTTCCTTCATAAAAGTAACGGCCATCGTTATTTTTATAATCGTTGGAATACTAATGATTGTCGGCATCATGGGTGGAGAAGCAGTAGGTTTTAAAAACTTCACAGTCGACGACGCTCCTTTCCCGGGTGGATTCATGGGTGTCTTCATCGTATTCATAGCGGCTGGCTTTTCTTTTCAGGGTACCGAAATTGTCGGCGTGGCTGCCGGTGAAAGTGAAGATCCTGCACGGAATATACCAAAGGCCATTAAAAGTGTCTTCTGGAGAATCCTGCTCTTTTACGTATTGGCAATCTTTGTGATAGGACTGCTTATCCCTTATACGAATTCAAGTTTACAAGGGGATAACGTCATGGTAAGCCCGTTCACGCTCATATTTGAAAAGGCTGGTGTGGCCTTTGCAGCTTCGCTTATGAATGCCGTCATTTTAACAGCTGTATTATCAGCAGGTAACTCTAGTCTATATGCATCTACGCGTATGTTATATTCAATGGCAAAAGATGGACAAGCACCGCGCATTTTTGCAAAACTTAATAAACGCGGCGTACCGGTTGCAGGAATGATTTTGACGTGCTCCATCGGAATGCTAGCCTTTTTAGCTTCCGTATTCGGTGATGGTAAAGTGTATATTTGGTTAATGAATGCGATTGGAATAACAGGATTTATCTTTTGGCTCGGCATTTCCATCAGCCATTACCGTTTCCGCAAAGCATTCATCGCTCAAGGCAATTCTTTGGAGAAGCTTCCATATAAGGCATTATGGTTCCCGATTGGACCGATCTTCGCCATTTTAATTGGCATGATCGTCATCCTGTCCCAAAATATCCAAGCCTTTTTCTCAGACCAGATCGATTGGGGCAGTGTGATAGCTGCATACCTGGGAATCCCGCTTTTCCTTGGCCTTTGGCTTGGCTATAAACTGGTAAGAAAAACTAAATTCGTTAAACTTGATGAAGTTGAATTTGACTTTGACAAAAAATATGAATGAACAAGCGTAAAGTAAAATCAGCCGGACAATTAAATTGTCCGGCTTTTATTTGTTTATCAATAGGCTCATATTAAAGGCCGAAAAATAGGAGATAGGACGAATTAAACGGAGATAGGACGAATTAAGTAGGAGTCCGGTCGGATTGGAAACAGTCAAATTTAAGTTGGTGGATGAAGAAATTGTTCTCTTATCATTATGGAAATCCACACATACCTGCTGTGAAAATTTACTAGTTATAACTAATGTGGGCAGGGTATCAGAGTAGCATCCTGGTAAGGAGGGTTGCTTAAACATGTTTGGTCTCTCTGATATCATTAAATTTCTATTTTCCTTTTTTTTGATCATGCCAATCGTTACGCTGATACATTTGAGCGGGCATATTTTCTTTGTTACGATCTTTGGGGGATCAGAAAAGAAGATCTTGATCGGTTGTGGTAATAAACTTTTCGCCTTTCGGAACATAGAGGTGAGGAAATATTATTTTTGGAATGGGACCTGCGAGTTCAAGGGATTAAAACATGATAATCGATTGACGAATACGCTGATATATTTAGGGGGGGCTATCTTTAATTTAGTCAGCATGCTGATCATATATAGCTTAGTGTATCAGAATATCCTGGACAGCTCGGTGATCTGGTATCAATTCATCTATTTTTCCTTCTATATTATGTTTTTCTCCTTGTTTCCGATGTATTTCGCGGACGGGTCGCCTAGTGATGGAAAGGCTGCGGAATTGGCCTTGAGGAACAAGCTGGAAGATAGGGTGACGGATGATATATTTGTGAAGAAAATGGATGATGATGATAGCTGCAAGTAAAAAGGGGACGTGCTAGTTGACCGTTCCTTTTTTGTTTGCTTTCAGCTTTAGGATTTATCATAAGGCTAAAATCTAGCCTTATGATGAATGTTTATATAACGGTCTAGGATTTTATGGATTGTGCTATTTTACTGCTTGACGATGAACTTGAAAGGACCAGAACTATGACCATGGCAATGGCAACCCCTGTTGCACCGATCCAGGTTATGGAAGCAAGGGATACTTGTTCTACAGCAACACCGCCAATTCCAGCACCTGCCGCCATGGCCAATTGCATCATCGACTGATTCAGACCGAGCATGACTCCTGATGATTCAGGTTCAAGGGTCGCTAAATGATATTGCTGTGTCGGCCCTGATGACCATGCTGCGAACGACCATAATGTAAGGATTATCAAAACGCCCATCAATGAATTCGTAACGATGGATAACATGATGATCATCATAATATGCAGCGCCATACCGCCAATTAGTGTAAATGATACACCCCATCGATCCGTACTATAACCGCCAAACTTTGATCCGATCAAGCTTGCGATACCGAATATAAGCAAGGCCGTGCTAAGTAGAGAGTCACTTATCCCTGATACGGATAGCAAGTAAGGGGATAGATAGGTATAAGCTATCGAGTATCCGCCAAGCCAGAAGAAGGTTATCGATAATCCAAGGGCAACTTTCCTTTTTTTAAGAAGGGCCAGCTGCTGGAGAAGTGGTACTGGTTTATCCCCTTTGGTAGGAGGAATGGTAAAGAATAAAACGATCATGGCAATCAGGCCGAATAGGGCGATTCCGCCAAAGACGGATTTCCACCCGAATGCATCTGTCATGATTCTTCCGAGAGGTACGCCAATGATAAGGGAAGCTGTAAACCCCATGACAACTGTCGCAATAGAACTTGCTTGTTTATTTGGCGGAGCAAGCTGAGCGGCAATATTCAGAGCGGTGACTACAACCAATCCTGCACCAAGTGCCATGATTATGCGTGCAAATAGAAAAGGTCCAAAGCCTGGTAATAGAAAGGCAAGCAGATTGGCCACTACGAATAGTCCAAGGGAATACAACATTAATCTTCGTCTGTCTAAACTTGCTGTCAAAGCCATGAGAATGGGTGTACCGATTGCGTAGACAAGGGAGAAAATTGTAATGAGCTGTCCTGCGGCAGCAAGGGTCACTCCAAGAGAATCCGCAATCTTATCCAAAATTCCGGATATGATGAATTCGGATGTTCCTACTAAAAAACTGATAATCGCTAACATGTAAATTTTCCATGTATTAAGCAAAATAGATTCACTCCTCATTAATGATTATTAATTTTATATAAAGACATATCGTTATATGTTAATATGTATGAATAAAAAATAAACATATCGCGAAATATCGAAATGTTAGAGAGAAAAATGAACCCAACCCTCTAATGTACGGATCAGGTTCATTTTCATACTTCTTCTTTCAAGAAATCAGTAATTTTTGAGATTGCCTCTTCATCTCGTTTGTAATACGTAAACTTTCCTATCCGCTCCGTTTTAATCAATCCTGCTCTAAGAAGCATCGAGAGGTATTGAGAGGCCGTGGACTGGGTCATGTTTAATTTTTCCGTAATCTGACTTACGCAAACGCCGGTTTCCTTCATGTCTATTCCCTCATGAGGGGTGAAGTGGAGTTCAGGCGCCTTGAGCCATTGTAAGATTTGCAACCTGGATTCATTGGATAATGCTTTAAATATCTCGATTGTTTTCATACATTTCATTATATCGAGAATTATCGATATGTCAAATGGTTTTATCATTCATCGTTAGTTTCATAAATAGCAAAACTTGATACCGTTATCTAAAGAGTCATTAAAGGAATGGAAATGTATTATTGCAAGAACCTAATCGGCTCCCTTATCAGTGCGGGCCGATTAGGTTGTTCAAATCCTGTAAATCAGAATTAAAGTCTCCGCTAAAAAATCATTTCCATACTTCTTTTGCTACATCAACGACGAATTTCAGCTTTTCCCATTGCTGTTCTTCGGTCAGCTTGTTGCCGTGATGGGTGGAGGCGAATCCGCATTGCGGACTTAAGCATAATTGTTCGAGAGGAACGAAGTGCGAGGCTTCTTCAATGCGTGCCTTAACAGCTTCCTTGTCTTCGATTTCTCCATTTTTTGAAGTGACGACACCCAGTACGACCCGTGCACCGCCATTTGGAATGTATTCCAATGGCTTGAAATCTCCTGAGCGTTGATCATCATATTCCAAGAAAAATCCATCCACTGTTTCTTTTGCCAATAAAGTTGGGGCGATACGGGCATAGCTTCCTTCAAACGCCCAAGTCGACTGGTAGTTCCCACGACATAGGTGTGTAGTGACGACAAGGTCTTCTGGTTTGCCTTCCAATGCGCCATTAATTACGCGAAGTGCAAGATCGATTAACTGTTCCCTCGTATATTTTCCATCTTTGAACTGGAAATCTGGAGCTGAAAGTCTGGCTATATATACATCATCCAATTGAAGATAACGTACACCTGCTTCATAAAAAGCCTTCAAAGCATGCTGATACGCTTTGATGATATCATTAGCATAGTCTTCAATATCAGGGTAGATGTCTTCATTATGAATGCCTACAGCAAATAATTGATTCGGACTGGGAATGGTTTGCTTGGCAACGGCGCGTCCGTTCACGATTTTGTTCAATTCAATGAAATCACGAATGAAGGGATGTTCGGGATTGAATGAAACCTTCCCGGTATTGCGGACGTTATATCTCTCTGTTTCGACACCATCGAATGTGAGACCTTTTTCAGTCACATATCCCTCGATGCCATTTAAATGTTCGAGGAAGTCAAAGTGCCACCATGTTCGTCTGAACTCACCATCCGTCACGGCCTCCAATCCAACTTCAATTTGTTTTTCGACAATCCGATTGATTTCTTCGGTTTCAACTTCACGAAGCCGCTCTGCTGAAATGGTACCTTCCTTAAATTGCTTCCTGGCAATATGTAAACGTTCTGGTCTTAATAAACTTCCGACGTGATCGGCCCTGAATGGTGCCTTCGTTAATGTGATTGACATGTTGCATTCCTTCTTTCCTTTTAAAAATAGGCTGTTTTCACATACTCTGTTGCTATTTATCAGGTAGTGAGTTGTGGTTGATTTCCCCTCCAGATGCTCGCTTTCCGCGGGGCGGGCGGTGAGCCTCCTCGGCGTAAACGCCTGTGGGGTCTCACCTGTCCCGCTGCTCCCGCAGGAGTCTCGCACTTCCGCTCCAATCAACCTTAAATAGTTTCGTTTTAAAAACAACAATCTTTACGAAAAGAGCCTAAAAATAAAACACCTCTTCTTAAAAATAAGAAGAGGTGTTGGCAGCAAAGCTATATACTCTTCTTATCTTCAAGTTTCTACACTTCTGGAATTAGCACAGTACATGATCAGTCTGTTGCTGAGGCATCAAAGGGCCAGTCCCTCCACCTCTCTGGATAAGAGTTGTCTATTAAATTAATTAAGACTATACAGGTAGTTTTTATAAAGGTCAAGTAATGAAGGTGGAAGATTTCGAATATACCGATTATTAATATGGGTTGAAATGTTAACTACATCAGGGAACCCGGCATATGCTATAACCGACGTTTCATATGAGCGGCAGGAGGGGAATGCAAGGATGAGTACATTCAGTCCATTCAAAAATGGCATACCGATAACGGTAACTGAAGCCATGATAGAGAAAATCTTAAGAATGAAATCATATGATCAGGTTATTAAAGTCGAGATTACACCAAAGCATATAGTGCTTTCCGGAACGACGGAAGTGAAAAAAATGATGTTTAAGAAAAATGTGGCTTTCCGGATTACATTAAAACCGGTTCACGTGGAAAAAAGAACGATTTCATTTGAATTAGTGGAAATGGAGCCTATTGACAGGAATTTCATTAACCAAAGGATATTTAACAAACCGCCATTTTTTGAATTCGAAAATAGAACGATCAAAATGAATGTTAATGCTTGGAACATCGTGAGAAAAATCCCCGTTGGCACAATTAAATCGTATGAGCTGGTCGAAGGTGCATTGAAAATGAAACTTTCAATATGATGGATCGTTTTTAGCCACAATATTTAAAGGGGATGCCAGGTATGATAGTGTAAGGGTAGGTTGAAATGCCATACCTCACAATGTGTTTGATAAATCAAGCTCTATAAAATATACTAAATTACTTATAGTTTTCCAGGAGATAAGGGGGGGAATAATGGACCAGAAGATTTTGCCTGCTTCAGCAAGCATGAAGGATTTCGAAAGATTTTTAGAAAGTTCCTATGAAATAGGTGTGTTTCTTGATTTGCATATATCACAATTGAAAAACGTAAGTATGATGGCAAAGCAGCATAATAAGAAAATGATTTATCATGTCGATTTGATCCATGGCATAAGAAGTGATGAGTACGCGACAGAATTCATTTGTCAGGAATATCATCCATATGGGCTGATTTCAACAAAATCAAACGTTATATTGAAGGCGAAGCAAAAGGGGGTCATTGCCATCCAGCGAATCTTTTTAATAGATTCACATGCTCTGGAGAAAAGTTATAAGCTGGTGCAGAAAACCAAGCCGGACTATATCGAAGTATTGCCAGGCGCCATGCCATGGATGATAAAAGAGGTGAAGGAACGATTGCAGACACCGATTTTTGCAGGCGGCCTCATACGTACTTCGGATGAAGTCCTGAACGCCCTTGATGCTGGAGCGTCGTCAATCACCACTTCCAAAACTGAATTATGGGATATCGTTTAATGGGGTCGAACGAGGAAGTTGAAAAAAAATACAGAAAAATAGAATAATTCCTCGTGAAATAATTGACAGCGTTTTCACAAACTAGTATATTGTAAATTATAAGTTAATATATGTGACGGAGACTAGGAGATTCACAACAGATCTATTCATAATTTATTTTATGAAGATAGTTCTGCTGTGGATCTCCTTTTATTTGTTGGCATGGTTTAAAAATTTATCAGGGGAGGGGTTTTATTCATGACTCCATTTTGGGGAGAAGTGGTAGGCACGATGATTTTAGTTTTATTCGGAGCAGGTATTGGGGCTGGTTCATCCTTAAAGGGTTCTTATGCAAAAGATGCCGGCTGGATCGTTATCACGATTGCGTGGGGATTGGCTGTTACAATGGGTGTTTTTGCAGTGGGGTCCATAAGCGGGGCACATTTAAACCCGGCTGTTACAGTAGCATTAGCTATCAATGGAGATTTTCCTTGGGCTGATGTGCCAGGGTACATCATGGCCCAAATGATAGGGGCAATTATAGGTGCGACTCTTGTATTCCTGCATTATTTACCACACTGGAAAGCTACGGAGGATCCAGGTACAAAGCTTGGTGTGTTTTCAACCTCACCGGCTATCCCACATACTTTTTCAAATCTATTAAGTGAAATGATTGGTACGTTCATCCTTGTTCTTGGCTTATTGTTTATTGGAGCCGGCGAGTTTACAGAAGGTCTGAACCCATTTGCTGTCGGTTTATTGATTGTTGTCATCGGGATGTCGCTAGGAGGAACGACAGGCTATGCCATAAACCCTGCCCGTGACCTTGGACCTCGTATTGCTCACTTCCTGCTGCCAATACCGGGTAAGGGAAAATCAAATTGGGGATATGCTTGGATTCCGGTTGTTGGTCCGATTGTCGGTGGAGCACTTGGAGCTGTCTTCTATAAAGCGGTCTTTTTAGGTGAATTGACGACAGCCTTTTGGGCTGTTTTAGGAGCAAGTCTGATAATATTGGTGTTAGCATATACTTTTGGCAAAAAGCAATCAAGTGAGTTAGAAATTAGCAACATGGCTAGTTAAATTAAAAAAGGGGGGAAACACAGTATGGAAAAATATATCTTATCATTGGATCAAGGAACAACGAGTTCGCGGGCGATTTTATTTAACGAAAAGGGGGAAATCGTCCATTCCTCTCAAAAGGAATTCACGCAGCATTTCCCTAAACCAGGCTGGGTCGAGCATAACGCCAATGAGATTTGGGGATCAATTTTAGCGGTAATTGCTGGTGTACTATCGGAATCAGGTGTAAAGCCAGAGCAAATTGCCGGTATCGGAATAACCAATCAGCGTGAAACGGCAGTCGTTTGGGATAAGGAAACAGGTACCCCTGTTTATAATGCGATTGTATGGCAGTCAAGGCAAACAAGTGAAATCTGTGATGATTTGAAGGAGAAGGGACTTAATGATCTATTCCGGGATAAAACGGGATTGTTGATAGATGCTTATTTTTCCGGAACGAAAGTGAAATGGATCCTCGATAATGTGGAAGGGGCACGACAAAGGGCAGATGAAGGCAAGCTGTTATTCGGTACCATCGATACTTGGCTGATCTGGAAGCTTTCAGGAGGCAAAGCTCACGTAACGGACTATTCCAATGCATCCCGGACATTGATGTATAATATCCATGAACTGAAATGGGACGAAGAACTGCTGGAGATATTGACTGTGCCGAAGTCGATGCTGCCAGAGGTTAGACCTTCTTCCGAAGTGTATGCCCATACGATTGAATATCATTTCTTCGGCCAGTCGATTCCAATCGCAGGAGCAGCCGGTGACCAACAGGCGGCATTATTTGGCCAAGCTTGTTTTAATGAAGGAATGGCAAAAAATACGTATGGAACAGGTTGTTTCATGCTTATGAATACGGGAGCCAAGGCTGTCAGTTCCGAACACGGACTATTGACGACACTTGCTTGGGGATTGAATGGGAAGGTTGAATATGCATTGGAAGGCAGTATATTCGTAGCTGGCTCCGCAATCCAATGGCTGCGTGATGGTCTGCGGATGCTTAATGATGCCAAGGACAGCGAAGCTTATGCAAAGCGGGTGGAAAGTACAGATGGAGTATATGTAGTACCGGCTTTTGTAGGCCTTGGGACTCCATATTGGGACAGTGAAGTACGGGGAGCCATTTTTGGTTTGACGCGCGGGACATCAAAAGAACATTTCATTCGTGCCACACTTGAATCACTGGCGTATCAAACGAAGGATGTCCTTGATGCAATGGAGGCGGATTCGGGAATCGAGCTGCAGACATTGAGAGTGGATGGCGGGGCAGTCAAAAATGACTTTTTAATGCAGTTCCAAAGCGATTTATTACAGGTGCCAGTCGAAAGGCCGACAATAAACGAAACTACGGCACTCGGGGCGGCGTATTTGGCGGGCCTTGCTGTCGGGTATTGGAAGGATCAAGAAGAAATATCTCAGCAATGGGCGGTGGACAAAACCTTTAAACCATCCATGGAAGTGCAAGATAGAGATAAATTATATGAAGGCTGGAAAAAAGCTGTACATGCAGCAATGGCTTTTAAATAAAAAACAAAGCGAATTCTTTCTAATATAAGCTAGAGTATGATATACTAAAATCAAGTTAATAACTCGGCCGGAGAACAGGAGAGACCATGAATGCGTTATCGTGAATTCGATAATGTGCATTTATGGTCTCTCTTTTTTGTTTTTAAAGGCAGATTAGGGATATTAATATCTATATGGACACTATGAGAACAAATGAACCAATTGAATATAAGGGTAAACAGCACGAACTCACGAGTAAACAGCACGAACTCACGAGTAAACAGCACGAACTCACGAGTAAACAGCACGAATTCACGAGTAAACAGTGCGAACTCACGAGTAAACAGTGCGAATTCACGAGTAAACGTGCGAATTCACGAGTAAACAGCGCGAATTCACGAGTAAACGTGCAGATCACGAGTAAACAGTGCGAACTCACGAGTAAACAGCGCGAACTCACGAGTAAACGTGCAGATCACGAGTAAACAGCACGAATTCACGAGTAAACAGCACGAATTCACGAGTAAACAGTGCGAACTCACGAGTAAACGTGCAGATCACGAGTAAACAGCACGAATTCACGAGTAAACAGTGCGAATTCATGAGTAATACAGGCTAATTGACATTGGAAGGCATTACTTAAAGGAGGAGTCAGGCATGAGGTTTTCAAATTTATATCGGAAAGAAACGATCGAACTTCTGAAAAAAGAAAAATATGATGTGGTAGTCATTGGTGGGGGAATTACCGGTGCAGGGATTGCCCTGGATGCAACGACTCGTGGAATGAAAGTGGCATTGGTTGAAATGCAGGACTTTGCGGCAGGCACATCAAGCCGTTCAACAAAGCTTGTCCATGGTGGTCTGCGATATCTTAAGCAATTTGAAATAAAAATGGTTGCTGAGGTTGGAAAAGAGAGAGAGATTGTTTATGAAAATGGGCCACATGTGACTACACCAGAAAGAATGCTGCTCCCGATGCATAAAGGCGGCACCTTTGGAAAATTCAGTACATCCATTGGACTCCGAGTCTATGATTTCCTGGCAGGCGTTAAAAAAAGCGAACGAAGGAAAATGCTATCGGTTAGTGAAACACTGAAAATGGAACCCCTTGTAAAGAAAGAAGGGCTTAAAGGCGGAGGCCATTATGTTGAATACCGAACAGATGATGCACGTCTAACGATCGAAGTCATGAAGGCAGCAGTCGATAAAGGTGCAACACCGATAAATTATACAAAAGTAGATAAATTGTTATATGAAAATGGAAAGGTGAACGGCGTCCAAGTTGCTGATTTACTTTCGGGTGATGTTTATGAAATATACGCAGACAAAGTTATTAATGCAGCAGGTCCCTGGGTTGATTCCATCCGTGAGAAAGACCAATCGAAAAAAGGGAAAACGCTGAAGTTATCAAAAGGTGTTCATGTGGTCATCGACCAATCGAAATTCCCATTGAAGCAGGCGCTTTATTTTGATACACCAGATGGACGGATGATTTTTGCCATCCCGAGAGCCGGTAAGGCTTATGTAGGGACTACGGACACTTTTTATGATGGTGATCCTACAGTGCCAACCGTTACATCCGAAGACCGTGCCTATTTATTAAAAGCGATAGATTATATGTTTCCGGAAGTGAAAATTTCGGATGGAGATATCGAATCAAGCTGGGCTGGAGTGAGACCGTTGATTCTTGAAGAAGGAAAAGATCCTTCTGAAATATCAAGGAAAGATGAAATTTGGGAGTCCGATTCGGGCCTTATCACGATTGCTGGAGGGAAATTGACCGGCTATCGCAAAATGGCTAAAACGACGGTTGACCTTGTTGCAGGGAAGCTTTCCCAGCAGTCCAATAATACTTACCGAGCCAGCAGCACTAAAGGAATGCCGATTTCGGGCGGGGATGTCGGGGGATCAAGCAACTTCTCCTATTATATCAAGCAACATATTCAAATGGGGGTAGACTCAGGACTTGCTGTAAAAGACTCCGAGGATATATTGGCCATGTACGGGTCTAACGCACCTGTGTTATTCAATATCGCCAAAAGCGAAGGAAACGGAGGAATAAGCACTGGCATTCCGCAGAAATTGTTCGTACAGCTGAAATACGCACTTGATCATGAAATGGCTGCAACTCCAGTGGACTTTTTCTTTCGCAGGACCGGGACCTTGTTATTCGATATTGATTTAGTCCAAACGCATAAAAATGCAGTGATCGATTATATGGCTGGATATTTTGGATGGTCAGAATCGACAAAAATGGAGAGAACCAATCAATTGGAGCAGGAAATACTCAGTGCGATTAAAGTATCTTGACCTATATGCAAAAACATGACGTCGGCGGAATTGCTGGCGTTTTTTTCAATTCGGGAGGAAAGTATGGATATCTCAGTTGGAAAAATAAAAAAGTGGCATGTTAGGTCTTTTGACGCAAAAACTATTGTTTAATGCATTAAGATGAAATATAATCAAAAATAGATAAGTTTGAATTTTCAAAATATAATCAAAGGAGGAGCTTGATTGTCTGATTTTATTACGGCTTTAAATGGAGTTTTATGGAGCACGCCAGTCATTTACATTTTATTGGGAGTAGGTTTAGTATTCTCGATTTTGACCCGTTTTCTGCAAGTAAGGCATATTAAGGAAATGGTCGTTTTGATGTTCCAAGGGAAAAGTTCAGAAGCGGGCGTTTCCTCTTTCCAGGCTTTATCCATAGCTCTTTCGGGTCGGGTCGGTACAGGTAACATTGCTGGCGTGGCGACGGCTATCGCTTTTGGTGGTCCTGGTGCCGTTTTTTGGATGTGGGCCATAGCCTTCATAGGAGCATCAAGTGCGTTTGTGGAATCGACCTTAGCTCAAATATATAAAGTCAAACAAGACGGTCAATATCGAGGGGGCCCTGCCTATTATATTGAAAAAGGAATGGGAGTGAAGTGGTTCGCTGTTCTTTTTGCACTCGCTGCACTAATAGCCATGGCCGTGCTGATGCCTGGTGTCCAGTCCAATTCAATTGCTGCCGGAATGGAGAATGCATTTGGCATTAAACCTGCAATCACAGGTATAGCTATCATCCTTTTACTTGGTTTCATTATATTCGGTGGTGTAAAACGGATAGCTAATGCTGCGCAAATAATCGTACCGTTCATGGCCCTGGGCTATATATTACTTTCTGTTGTCATCGTCATAATGAATATTACAGAATTACCAGATGTCATTTCATTAATATTCAGAAGTGCCTTCGGGATGGATTCTGCATTTGGCGGGCTCATCGGAATGGCGATAGCCTGGGGAGTGAAACGGGGAGTTTATTCGAATGAGGCGGGGCAAGGCACAGGTGCTCACCCGGCTGCTGCGGCAGAAGTTTCGCACCCTGCCAAACAAGGTCTTGTACAAGCATTTTCTGTCTATATCGATACATTGTTCGTTTGTTCTGCTACAGCATTTATGATTTTATTCACAGGCATGTATAATACACAAGCAGAAAATGGTTCATATATTGTCAATAATTTAGGAAAAGTAACACCGGGTCCGGGGTATACACAAGCAGCCATCGATAGCGCAGTACCGGGATTTGGTGCTGGGTTTGTTGCTGTTGCGCTTTTCTTCTTCGCTTTTACGACGATCATGGCATACTATTATATTGCAGAAACGAATATTGCTTATTTAATGCGCAAGCGGAATAGTAAGTGGGCCATGTTTGCATTGAAACTCATCATTCTTGCGGCCAGTTTCTATGGAACCATTCGTACGGCAGAGCTGGCTTGGGCATTAGGTGATGCTGGATTAGGGATTATGGTATGGCTCAATGTCATTGCCATTTTAATTCTCGCTAAACCAGCACTTATTACCTTAAAGGATTATGAGAGGCAAAAGAAGAAAGGTTTGGATCCCGTTTTCGACCCCAAACCGTTAGGCATTAAGAACGCCGATTTTTGGGAGAATGAATATGTCGGCGACAAGGAAAATGTTTCCTGAAAATAAATTGATATGATGTGATACATGAAAAACCAGCTCAAGGTAATTGAGAGCTGGTTTTTTATGGTTTTTTCGATAACTAGGATATTTTGTTAGCATTATTGTGAGACTGAAAGTTTTAGTTAATTGTGGAATAATATTGTAAAACTAATCATATTAGTTTTATTATTAATTATATTAGTTTGAGGGAGGAGTTTGATTAAAGATGAAGATGACAAAGGTTGGTACAGTATTTCAACTATCTTTCATGCCACGTGTATTTCCCGTAAACTGTTATTTAGTAGAGGAAGAGAATAGCCTTACACTAGTAGATGCAGCATTACCCTATAGCGGAAAAAGCATAATGAAAGCGGCGCAAATTATTGGAAAACCGATAACAAGAATAATAGTTACTCATGCTCATGATGATCATGTTGGTGCACTTGACGGTCTAAAAGTATCAATGCCTGATGTACAAGTGAGTATTTCTATTAGGGAAGCATCATTACTTGCTGGCGATGTCACGCTCCTGCAAAATGAAAATCCAATCCGTGGCGGAGTCCCTAAGAATATTCAAACTCGACCAGACTTACTGCTTAAAGATGGTGACCGTATCGGTTCATTGGAAGTTATTTATTCACCTGGACATACCCCTGGTTCGATATCGCTTCTTGATACCCGTAATCATAGTTTAATTGTCGGGGATGCCCTGCAAACAAGAGGTGGAACTGCGGTTTCTGGAATGATCAAACCTTTATTTCCATTCCCAGCCTTTTACACATGGGATAAACTCATCGCACTTGAAAGTGCAAAGAAATTAAGAAGTCATAAACCAGCTTTACTTGCTGTAGGTCATGGAAAGATGCTGGAACACCCTGGGAATTCTATGGACAGAGCAATAGTTGAAGCCGAATTAAAACTTCAACAATGAAAAAGGAGGTTAAAATGGATGTCTAAACGTATAAGGTTGGATTTGTCTATCATTTTACAGAAAGCGACTGAACTAGTTGATGAAAACGGCCTTGATCATCTTACTTTAGGCCAGTTGGCTGAAGAATTACAAATACGGCCCCCCTCGTTATATAACCATTTAGACGGCCTAAATGGATTAAAACAGAAACTAGCAGTAAATGGAGTTAAAAAACTTTATGAATACATGATTCAAGCAGCAGTGGGACGTTCCGGTGATGATGCAATCAGGGCACTTAGTGAGGCGTATGTTGAATTTACTAGAGTTCATCCAGGCCTTTATGATGCCACCACCCGTTTTCAAAATTCTGAAGACATGGAATTACAGCAAGCACAGCAAGCAGTTGTGGAGCTTGTTGTCCAAGTACTACAAGCCTATGATTTAAAGGAAGAAATGGCGATTCACTTGGTGAGAGGATTAAGGAGTATTTTACATGGATTTACTTCAATTGAAAAAATGGGTGGGTTTGGAATGCCAATTGATATCGATAAAAGTTTTTCTATTCTGCTAAATACATATATAGAGGGAATCCATTCAATTGTAATGAATAAAGATAAATATGATCTGGTGGAAGGTTAAAATGGGTTTTCTGGCAGTCTTGCAAATTAGAAATTTTTGCATTGTCATCCCACTTGGAATAGCGGTCCTCTGGGGGGTATTTGGTTCCCCTAGGCCAGTATACAACTATCAGCGAAACTTCATTTCGTGCTGGAGGCATTTATTTTCTTGGTTCCAGTAGGATTACTTTTGTCCCTTAAAAGCGTTAAATTAGCTTGGATCTATGGAGTTATCGTGATTTTAAATAGATTTTTCATGTGGCTCTTGGATCAATAAAGTGCATAGTAAAGAAGGTTTTCAAATTACAGTACCTGTTTCATCATGGTCTTCCGCTTAAATCAAAGCTGATGGACTTCCTGCTTGGAATATTTTGCTGTGTGACCCTAACTATTAATAATCTAAATATTTTTCTAACATTTGTTTAAATCTTTTTTTATCATAATTATTATACTGATTAGCTATATTGCGTATTGGATCTCCTGCATAAAAACGTTCATATAATTCATGCCTAGATCCTAAAGGACTCCCCACAAGATCCCAGGCTAATTTAAATAGTTTTGTTCTCTTTTCTGCCTCCAGATTCGCTCCTTTAAAATATTTTTTCAGCAAATCCGATAAGGGACTTTGGAAGTCCTGTACACTTGAGGGTAATTGAATGAATCCTCCGGCTCCTATGAGCTGTAAAATTTCTATGGCACGGGGATAATATTTGGTCCCGAGGTTTCTGGCTGTTTCAATGTACGTGAAATTTGGGATGAACGTTTGATATTGATCTAGATTTCCTTCCCTTTCCGAAGCTATCAATAATGCTCTAATCGTTTCAACCTGGATTAATAGTTCCCCTATTTTTTCTTGAACATGCAGATGGGCATCGGCCCCTATTGCTTCAGCAATCTCACAAGCTATTGCTGTAACGAATTCCAGCTTAGTTAATAACCGAACGATAGCCTGATGATACGCTAAGCCATTTGATGCGGGATTCAATTTAATTTGCAGCAAAGCATCAGCGTTGTCGTAAAGTAAAACACGTTCCCAGGGGACGAATACATTGTCAAAAATTAATAAAGCATCCATCTCGTCGTACCTTGAACTTAGAGGAGAATCCACTATTTTTGTCTGATTTGCAGCAAAGGATTCCCGGCAAACCATATGCAATCCAGGAGAGTTGGCCGCAACAATAAGCATATGAGCTATGGATTCATGTTCTTCTTTCAGATTTACGAGGGGATATACAATTAAATCATTCGAATAGGGGGCTGCGGTACCAATCATTTTGGCTCCACTTAAGAAAACACCATCACTCGTCTTTTTTGTAATTCTTAATAATCCTAGATCCTTTATATCTTTGAAGGATTGATTGGCACGGTTAATCTGAGGATCTCGTTGCACTACACTTAAAAAAAGATTCTTATCTCTTGCTTCTTCATAATAAGCTTTAATTTTATGGGGAAAGTGTGCATCAAACTTTTTATAGTCCTCCCGCGATGCATACCATCCTGTTAACCTTGATCTAGCATAGTCTGACAAACGGCTCATCACGCCATCTGTTGTTTGACTCCAAGTTTCAAAAGCTATCCTCCTCTTCAGTAAATCATCATAAGAGTGTGGAACTAAAAAGGCTGAATGGACAAACCCTTTCGTTTTGGGACTAAGGTAGCCTACCGAGTTTCTCTTTTGTGGATCATCCATCATATTAAATAACTCAGAGATCGTAGTTAATGTACCTTTAAAGTTCTCATCTGTTGTGACATCAATTTTTGTTCCGTTTAACCAAACACTTCTTCCGTCTTGTAAGCTTTGGATAAATTGATCGCCTTGCGAATTCATAACATCCTCCTAATGAACCATGGTTTTTTTGATTGTGAAATATAACACCTCTTTCTCTTTTAGATTATTTGATATACTCATATATTTGGATGATGATTATCTTATGGGGAAGTATAGATTGTTCCGCCTTTTAATGGTGGAGTGTAAATATGAAAGGTAATAATAGGAGAAGTGGTGGGATTATACATCATGTGAATGGTATCTTCTTTAACAAGGAGGATATCATTTTGGGAAAACTCCTCTATTTGATCATAAATTGGATTAGATTCTTTGTCTTCCGACTTATATAATACGTTTAAAAAATCACCAGCTACCACAAAAATGCATCCAATAGACAATCCATGATCATGGATAAAAGTCCTGGCCATACTAGGTAAATGAATGACAATTACTTCGACATTTTCGGATTTGTAAATAACATTCCTTCCGTATTCTAAATCCATCGGTTCAGTAACATACTTAGAAACCTCATGAAAAGTTAGATTTAAAGATTGAACGGCTTGTACTAAATTACCTTCATCATACGAGGGTAAATTATCGAAAGTGCATTTGACAGACTCTAAAAAATCCATTCTTCGCGTCTCCTTACAAATAAGATAGTGTTCATTTTTTACAATGAGGAAGTTGAACTTGTCCCGTTATTAAAGGGTTTTAATATTTTCTTTCTATATTAAATTGATTCCATAGAAACATGATTAAATTTGTCAACTTTCTGAAATATAGTATGAATAAAGTATATAGATGTGCATTTCCAGGAATGAAATAGACACAAAGTTCCACGTATATAATCTTCATTCATAAAATAGCATGATATAAAGTGTATTGGCTGGGAGTGATGATCATATGAAGATTTCAAGTAAGGGGGAATATGCATTAAGAGCTTTAATAGCTTTAGCAAAGAACGAAAAAGGACTCATGCAGATAAAAGATGTTGCGAATGAGACGCTAGTGTCGCCTCAATATCTGGAGCAAATTCTCTTACATTTAAAAAGTCACGGTTATGTTAAAAGTAAAAGGGGGGTCTACGGAGGGTATAGCTTAAAGGAATTGCCCAATCAGATTATCATTGGAAACGTAATTCGGGACTTAGAAGGACCGCTTGCCCCTATGAGCTGTGTAAGTATTACAGCATATGAATATTGTCCCCTTGAAGATAATAACTGTTTATTAAAACCCCTTTGGGCACTGATTAGAGATCAAGTGGCAGAATTGCTGGATCATACAACTTTGGAAGATCTTTTGGAAGGTAATATTTATAAAAATTAATCGGTGCCAAAATCATATGCATCCCACTGACTGTGCAAGTGTATAGGTAAATAAAACAGCCGATTGGACTTGATATGATAAAAGCGTACAAACAATGTATAAGGAGAGAGGAACACGGCAGAATAGCTGCTTTTCCTCTCTCCTTAGATGTTTGAAGCTCTCGGCCTCAAAATAGGAATGCCTTAAGATTTCTGCTTTATAAGCTGTAAATCGATGTATAGTTGTATTCTCGAATGAAAGTCATCAAAATCGATTGTAGTGAGATCGGCTATTTGGTTCAATCTATATTTCAATGTGTTGGTATGAATGTATAGCTGTTCAGCTGTCGGTTTGATCCGGCAATTGTTCAACAGATATATTTCCATTGTTTGAATGAGCTTGGTTTGGCTTTCTTGGTCCTTTTTTTGAAGAATCTGTAAATCGGTATTGATATAATTCGTTTTAGTATGATGATTGGAGATCATTTCGAGGTAACGGAAAATCCCCAGCTTGCTATATTGGAAAGGAAACTGTTCAGGCTTACCGATGAACTTGGCTGCATTGATCACTTCAAGGGCTTCGAGATAGGATTTTCTTAATTGAAGAATCGAAGAATACTCATTTCCGATTCCCGGGAACACCCTTTGATCATTGAATTGGGCAAGAACCGTGTTCGTTAAATCATTGGCGCTATCAGAAAGCAGGTCTTTCCCTTTACCATTGCTGCCAATTAAGACGATGATTTTCAATTGGTTTGTGAATACATGGGAAAAATGATTCAATGCATTGGCGAATAGACTGACTGTATCCGCTAATTCATCGAAATGTTCCGCATCGGATTGAGCGATGGTAAAGACATTAATAAGGAATGTTTCCGGAATGAGAAGATTCATATTGGCTGCTTCCCATTTTATTTGGTTTTCAGTTTGATAGACTTCGTCAATGACCTTTTGATAAAACTCATTTTTCTCTTCATCTTTTTTCATGTTTATCTGTTTTTTCTGATAGAGGAGCTTGCCAATATGATGGGAAACCTCATGTAAAAATTCCAATTCGGAATCAGTCATCATTTCCGTTTCTTGGACCCAAATGAATCCGAATACCTGCCCTTTGTGGACAGCGCTTACAACGACTCTTTGATTTAAGCCGATTTCCTCGATTTGTTTCACCCTAAATGGATGCTCCACCGTTTTAAGCTGTTCGACAATGCCCTCATCCATGAATTTCTCCAGAATTGGAATCGGCCAATGCTTTGTGAAGATGGTTTGCCGATTGGCTTGGTCGAAGTGTTCGATATAATATGAACTATATGCCAGCAATAAAAATTGGTCATTTTCGATGACGACTGGTTTTTTTAAATAAGTGCTGACCATATCCGTTATATCGTTGATGTTTGTGAGAGTCAGGATTTTTTCTAATGACATATATGGCCCCCTGTTTTTTGAATTGGAAGATAACTTAGTTTAATAATACTTTTAAACGGAAGATGTGTATAGGGGCAAGAACAAAGAAGGAACGGTATATGAAAAAATACCGTTCCTTTTAGGGGTTTTATTTTTGTTTTAAAGTTTTTTCGAATTCTTCGAATTTCGCTTCTACTTCTTTTGATGGTTTTGCTGTTAGAAGACTGACCAGGACGATGGCAATCAAGCTTGCGCCAAAACCAGGAATCATTTCATAAAGCGTATTGGATAATCCGGCCATGGACCAGAAGATTACAGTAGCGGCACCAACGACCATCCCTGCTAATGCCCCCCATCTTGTCATCCGTTTCCAGCAGAGGCTTAGTAAGACCAATGGACCGAATGAAGAACCGAATCCAGCCCACGCGTACCCGACAAGTCCAAGGATCGTGTCATTTTTCTCCCAAGAGAGAATAAGCGCGATGATTGAAATGATCAGTACGGAAAGTCTGCCGAGGAAAACAAGTTCTTTATCTGAAGCGGAACGACGGAAGAAGGTTTTGTATATATCCTCGGTTAAAGAGCTGGCTGTAACCAAAAGCTGCGAAGAAATCGTGCTCATGACGGCTGCCAGTATTGCTGAAATCAAGAAACCAGTAATGAATGGGTGAAATAGTATTTCCCCTAACTCTATGAAAATCGTTTCAGGATCAGCTAACTTCAGGTTGTTCTGGGAATAATACGTGATTCCGATGAATCCAGTCAACATCGCACCGACACTGGAGAAAATCATCCAGCTCATCCCGATATTACGGGCTTTCTTTATTTCCTTAACAGAACTGATCGCCATAAAGCGGACAATGATATGAGGCTGTCCGAAGTAGCCAAGTCCCCAGGCAAACAATGAGATGATGCCTAAAAAGCTTGTCCCTGTGAAAATGTTCAATAGAGCTGGATCAATGGAACGTGGCGTGTCGATCGAAGGACCGAAACCGCCCACATGGATAAGGGTGACTATCGGTACAAGAACCAGGGCAACGACCATGATGATTCCTTGAACAAAGTCTGTCCAGCTTACTGCCAGGAATCCGCCGAATAAAGTATAGGCGACAACAACGCCTGTCAAGATCCATAAACCTGTATGGTAATCAAGGCCAAATGTACTTTGGAATAACACTCCGCCTGATACCATTCCGGAAGAAACGTAAAAGGTAAAGAATATCAGGATAACCAAAGCGGAAATGAGTCTTAAGATCCGTGAGCCCTCGCCAAAACGATTTTCCAGGAAAGCGGGGATCGTAATGGAGTTATTGGCGACTTCCGTATAGGTTCTCAATCTTGGTGCAACATACAGCCAGTTCGCGTAGGCTCCTAATGTCAGCCCGATTACGATCCAGATGGAACTTAGTCCTGTTGCGAACATGGCACCAGGCATCCCCATCAAAAGCCAACCGCTCATATCAGCGGCACCGGCGCTCAATGCAGTGACAGCCGGACCAAGACCCCGGTCGCCCAGCATGTAATCATTTAAATTGGAAGTCCTTTTGTAAGCGAAGTAACCAATGAAAAGCATGCCCGCCATATAAATGCTGATGGAAATTATTAATGAGTAATCAATCATATAAAGACTCCTTTCAGGAATTTTTTTGTTTTAAAAGAGGAAGCAACTTATTTGTCACTTCCTCCATTTCCCCTCGTTTTTCGTATCGCAGAATGGAAGATACAAAAAACGAGGGAATTCAAATCTTCTTTAAATTGCATAATGGAACATTATCAGTATGTTTCGGATGTTGTTTTGGCTTGCATATGAAGCTGCAAGTAGTCCGGTCCGCCTGCCTTGGAATCGGTTCCTGACATGTTGAACCCGCCGAATGGCTGATAACCTACGATTGCACCAGTACAGCCGCGGTTGAAATACAAGTTACCGACATGGAATTCTTCGCGTGCCTTTTCCATGTTAAGGCGATTTGTCGTAATGACAGCCCCAGTCAAACCATATTCAGTGTTATTGGCAATCTCAAGAGCCTCGTTAAAGTCCTTCGCTTTTGTGAAGGCAACGACTGGCCCGAAGATTTCTTCTTGCATCAAGCGGCCTTGCGGATCGACATCAGCAACGATTGTCGGCTGAACGAAGTAGCCTTTAGAGCTATCTCCTTCTCCTCCAGTCAGAATGCGTCCTTCTTGGTTTCCGATTTCAACGTAGCTCATGATTTTATCAAAAGCTGCTTGATCGATGACAGGCCCCATGAAATGATTTTCTACAGGATTACCAACTGTAAGCTGTTTTGTTAATTCAACAGCGCGAGCTAAAACCTGATCATACACATCTTCTACGATGACAGCACGGGAGCAAGCAGAACATTTTTGTCCCGAGAAGCCAAATGCAGATTTCACGATCGATTGAGCAGCCAATTCAAGATCTGCCTCTTTGTCGACGACGATCGTATCTTTTCCGCCCATTTCAGCGATGACACGCTTCAGCCAAATTTGGCCTTCGTTCACTTCTGAAGCCCGTTTGTAAATGCGCAGACCTACATCACGTGAACCAGTGAAGGAAATGAAACGTGTTTTTGGATGATCTACCAGGTAGTCGCCCACTTCGGCTCCGTTTCCTGGAACGAAATTCAAGACACCTGTTGGAAGGCCGGCTTCAAGCATCACTTCAACGAATTTCGCAGCAACAATAGGAGTAGTCGAAGCTGGTTTCAATAGGATTGTGTTACCAGTTACGATAGCCGCAACAGCTGTACCTGCCATGATGGCAAATGGGAAGTTCCAAGGAGAAATGATGATGCCGACTCCTAATGGAATGTAATCATAGCGGTTAAATTCTCCTGGACGGCTTTGAACTGGCACACCATCTTTAAGCGTCAACATTTGACGGGCATAGAATTCAAGGAAATCGATCGCTTCCGCTGTATCGGCATCAGCCTCATTCCAAGGTTTTCCTGCTTCTTTTGTCAATAATGCAGAGAACTCATGCTTGCGTCTGCGAATGATGGCAGCAGCTTTGAATAAAACGTCAGCACGGATTTCCGGCTTCACTTTTTTCCAGCTTTCAAAAGCGGAAGAAGCTTCCTGCATGGCCTTTTCAGCAAGGTCCCTGTTCGCTTTCGATACGCGGCCGATGACCTCTTGCTTATCTGCAGGGTTATATGAAACGATTTTCTCATCAGTCGTCACTTGCTCTGCACCGATATAAAGAGGGTAGTCTTGCCCTAAATAGCCTTCAACAGTTTGAAGAGCCTCCTGATAAGCTTTCTTGTTTTCCTCGTTTGTAAAATCGACAAATGGTTCATGTTTATATGAAATCATTGATAATCACACCTTTTAATAGATTTTTTGTAGCAATCAAGAATGTTGAATATTGAATATATTTAGCTTCTGACCATCCCTTTGAAGGCAAAAGCAATATTGGATGGCCTTTCCGCAAGCCTTCTCATGAAGTATCCATACCAATCCAGACCATATGGTACATAGACGCGCATTTTGTAACCTTGCTTGACCAATTCGTATTGAGTCTTGTTCCTCATGCCATAAAGCATTTGGAATTCGAATTGTGTATTTGGGATGTCATATTTCTTGGCCAGCTCTTTTGTATATTCGATGATTTTGTCATCATGTGAGGCAATGGCCGTATAATTTCCGTTAAGAAGACTTTGCTTAATCAACTTTTTATAGTTTTCATCTACATCATCCTTTTCGGGAAAAGCCACCTCGGGAGATTCCTTGTAGGCACCTTTTACGAGACGCAGGAATGGCTTATATTGGGCAAGGTCCTCCAAATCTTTCTCTGTGCGGAATAAATATGCTTGTAGAACAGTACTTATGCAGCTGTATTTTTCTTTGAAATGTCTAAAGATATCGATTGTAGCCTGACAGCGAACTTCATCTTCCATATCGATTGTGACCATGACTTTATGTTTTTCTGCTGTATCAAGGATTTTCGTCATATTCTCAATGACGAGATTATGATCGATATCTAGTCCCAATGAAGTCATTTTTAGGGAAACTTGTGAATCAAGTTGTTCCCTGCTGATCATTTCGATGGTTTCGATGCATTCTGCCGTCCGTTCCTGAGTCACTTCCTTGGAATCAACGAATTCCCCAAGATGGTCGACAGTAACCGACAAGCCACTATTATTAAGTTGTTTGATGAATTTAATGGAACTTTGGAAATCAGTTCCCCCAATGATCTTTCCAGCAGCAAAACTTCCGCCGCTTTTCTTAGCAATATTATTAAGCAGATTATTTTTAGATAAGAATAAGAAAAAGTCTCTTGTAATGGCTTCCATATAAGCGCACCCCCTAAGAAGATGTATTTCAATAAATTAAGCTTACGATTTTTCGACAATTTTCACAATGTTCTAAAAAAACAATAATAACGCCTCGCTTTTGTCGGTTATGGACAAATGAAAAGGTTTTCATTTAATCATTTTTAGTGGAAAGAAGGGGAGGTTTATATATTTACTTAAAGAGAAAAGCTAGAAGGTAAGACAATAAGTAGAAAGAGATAACGGAAATGAAATTAGATAGTACGTTTAGAGGTGCTAACTCGACCATAATCATCCAATGCGTTATAATGAACCTTATTTACCAGAATGGGTGCAAGGGTTCAAAGAAACACGATTTATGAAGCTGTTCAGAATTTAAATGGGTGAAAACCGTAAAAATAAGTTGCATCGGCAAGCCGGGGAGGGTAAGAAATGGGTGCTGTATTTGATGCTGTATTTGAAGAACTTAAAGAAACATCAGGATTGATAATAGGCTTAATATTGGCTCTGGTTATAATGGGGCTGATCGGTTATGCCCTCACGAATGTCCGTGGAGCCGTTGTTTCACCTTTTGTTCGCTTCATTAAGAAACTGGTCAGTCGAAAATAGATGTAGCGGAATACATACATCCCCCTTTGTCCCTAACCGATAACAAGCCCTTGTTTAAAGAAATCCTGCAGGGTTTGTCTAAAAAGGACAAATGAACTGCAAGATATTAACATATCATCCGAAAATGAAGAAAATCCCCCGCTCTTAATGGAAGTGGGGGATTTTAATTTTTAAATTCAGTTGGGGGCCGTTGGAATGAAGGTATTATCAATGATCCAGCCTTGGGCGAGTCTATTTGTCCTGGGAGAGGTCAAATATGAAACAAGGTCGTTGAGAACGATTCGTGGTCCGCTAACGATTCATACTAGTGAAAAAATGGATAAGGCTTTCTGAAGCGAGAAGCCAATCCAGTTGTTGCTTGGTAAGCATGGATACTCAAAGGGCAATCTCCCAACTGGTATGATCATTGGTATATGTAAGCATGAAAATTGTTTAAAGGTAAATGAAAATAACGGGATACAGGCAATACTACAATCGTTATCAGGCAATGATTATTTCTTAGGAGACTATAAACTGGGAGGGTGCGCTTGGGAAGTTAAGGACATGCAGCTGCTGGATGACTTTATTCCAGTGAAAGGAAAGCATGGATCATGGGAGCCTGGATAAGGAGAGTATGAACAGTATTGAACAAATACATTTAGCCCCGGCCATTACGCTAGGGCCTTTTTGTTTACAAATCAAAGTAGTCATCTGCCTTTGCTCCAGCATCTATACTTCGAACCGCCTTCATGATTTTCTTTAATACTCCAGCTGATGGCACATACTTTGGATCGCTGCAAACTCTGCTTATCGTATTGCGTGAGATTCCAGACGCACTTACAAACTCCTCTTGTGAATATCCGTGCTTATCGATGAATTTACCGACCTTACTTCGCGCCTTACCTTTCCCGAATCTAAACATTTTGATAACCTCCTAGATTTAATTTACTAGCAGTCTCGTCCAACTTTCACAAAAATATACACATAGTTTCGCAAATATTTGGTATCACGGACAAAGTGAGCAATTGGATGTATTGTGGGGTCGAAGGTTTCTGCGGATAACGCAGTGACTATTCACTATAGAATAAGAAATTAGAAGAACTAATTATTAAAAAAATAATTGAAAAGATATGTAGTAGGAGCATGAAGCCGATTCTGTTGGTCGGAACTATCTATATTTTGAAGAACGGTTCTTGTTATCATTCTAAAAAGTTTATATCAGGATGTATGATGAGGCTCTAAAAATTGATTTAATCTCAATTGGAATAATTGTATTTATTTCCATATCTATTATAATAATAAGTGGGATATTGTAAGCGAAAACACTGGATAATTTAATGAATTGGTTAATTCTTGTAAAAATCAGGAGGGGATCTCATGGGAAGATTAGTTCATTTCGAAATTCATGTAGATGATATGGAACGGGCAAAGAAGTTTTATGGAGAGGTATTCGGATGGTCATTTCAAGATTGGAGTGATTATGCAGGAATGCCTTACTTTGGAGCAGTAACTGGCGAGGAGAATGAACCTGGGGTCAATGGAGCTTTGATGCAGCGTCAAAGTGCTCCGCCGGAAACAAACCAAGCTTTAAATGCATTTGCTTGTACAATGGGAGTGGAAAATTACGATGTAACGGAAGCTAAAATTATTGAGATTGGCGGTAAGGTCGCCAAGCCCAAATATGCCCTGCCTGGAATGGCGTGGCAAGGATACTATATTGATACAGAAGGAAATATATTCGGAATTCATCAACCCGATGTGAATGCAAAATAGATTTTATAATAGGTGAATGGAACATGAAATTACATGACACGGCAGGCATGCTTGAAAATGTACGTAATATCTGTCTTGCGCTGCCCGAAGCTGTCGAACATATTGATGGTTTTGGTCACAATACTTTTAAAATCAATGGAAAGTCCTTCGTGATTTCAGGCAAAAGTGAGAATGGATTCAGATTGTCGTTCAAGTCAGATCGGGAAACCCAAGAATTTTTGCTGCAGAAAGAGAATTTTTTCAAAACACCGTATATAGGACGTCACGGCTGGGTCTCCATTCAAAATCCGGATAGGGAAGGCTGGGGTGAATTGACCATTCTAATTCAAGAAGCCTATTTACGTGCGGCACCGAAGCGTTTGGTTAAGAAATACGAAGAGTTTCATAAAAAGTGAAGAAAGGCGGATGATCTGCCTTCTTCACTTTTTTACTTTCTTTTATCTGCATTACAGATACTGAAAGATAAAAATAACGACTTAATCTATACACACATAGCTTAAAGAAAAAAGCTCCTAATGTATTGGAGCGGCCAAGAGAGTTCAGTGCAAAAGGCACTGAATTTGCATCATTAATAGGTTGTCTCCGTCAGAGAAGAAAGTCTAAAGTACATGTAAGGGTGTTTCTGCAAAAGATTGATGATTATCTGCATAAGCAGCTATCTATAAAAAAATTGAGAAAATCAATCATGGTTCGATTGACGGAAAGGTGTATGGTTGAAGTGAATGTAGAATCTTTTTTTTCTGAAAACATTAAAGCGGCACTTAAGAATGATCCGCCTGGTGCATGGATGCCAGATCTGCCAGATGGTTGTATTCGCTTGAGTTCAGGCTATCCGGATCCAGCTCTCGTTCCTGCCGATGAGCTCAAGGTAGCTGTAACCAGACTTCTTGATGAGGAGCAGGACTTGCCGCTCCATTATATCGGAAGTCCACGAATTGCAAGACTAAAGCAGCAAATTCAGAAAAGGTTGGCAGAGCGTGGAATTTCCGTTTTGGAAGAAAAGCTTTTGGTTACATCAGGTGCTTGTCAGGGGATAGATCTTATTGCCCGCATTCTCCTTGATGATACTGCTGTCGTAGCTGTAGAATCTCCCACCTATATGGAGGCTTTAGAGATTTTTCAAAACTATACGAATCAAATTATTAGTATACCAATAGATGAACAGGGACTCGAAACATACCGATTAAAAGAAATGCTGGATGAAAGGAAACGTACAGGTCTAACCCTGCCGCGTTTTCTATATACAATCCCAACCTTTCAAAATCCAACTGGGACGACTATGACTACTGAGCGGCGGAAGCATTTATTGGAGCTTTCCATCGAGTTTGATTTCCTCATTCTAGAGGATGATGCATACGGGGAATTATCCTTCGGCAAAAATCTGCTGCCAATAAAATCTATTGATGAAAGCGGGCGGGTCCTCCACGTTGGGTCATTATCCAAGGTGGTTGCGCCAGGAATGCGGATTGGATGGATAGCAGGAGAAAGTGAATTCATTAAGGCTTTAGAGTGGTTAAAAAAAGATTTAGACCATCCATTTGCTCAAAGCACAATGGCTGCATACTTAGAAAACACCGATTTTGAGCAAAGACTAGACCTTCTAAAAGATGTGTATCGCTCTAAATGTACTGCGTTAATCCGTTCGATGGAACAATTTCTTCCAGAATCCGTTTCCTGGTATGTACCAGATGGTGGTTACTTTGTATGGGTGAGAATTCCTGGTGTTGATACGTCGCATTTATTATCACAGGCTCTAGCTGAGGGTGTTTCATATGTTCCAGGGAAATACTTTTTCTTGGATCAAAACGATGGAACCGAGTTTCTCCGGCTCTCGTTCAGTTATGCCAATGAGAAAGAAATAATCGAGGGAATTCGAAGACTAGGGAAGCTTATCGCATCTTTTTTTCATAGATTGTCCTGAAGGATTGTTAGTTAGTAAATCATTGCAATGGTTTATTAACTAAGCTATTTCGAAGCTTTTATTGATAATAAATTTGAAATAAATTGAATGCGCCTACTTCCTAAAAGGAGGTAGGTGTATTTTGTAATAAAAGGATTCTTAAACTCCTTTGCGCTGATTTTATCGCAAATTCTATCAAACTTTGGGAAATGATAAACACCGTAGATAAGGCCCACTACTAAAGCACATAAAAAATGTGTATATGTAGATTGTGATGATTAAAATGATCACAATGAAGGTTAATTCTTGAAAGGAACTGACCAATTTTTTATTTTTTTCCTAAGCTTATCTGATATATGCACGTAAAGAAGTAGTATCTGGGTAAAGAACAAGAATGATTATGATAGTGTAAATGTTTTTAATTCAACTAAAAGTTACACTTAATACATATTAGCGTTTTATGACCAAAGTATGATCCGCGCGATTATTATTTTTTTTAGCCAAAGAAAAAAACCCTTGCTGCACAAGGGTTTCTAAGTATGGAGCATAGCGGGATCGAACCGCTGACCTCTACGCTGCCAGCGTAGCGCTCTCCCAGCTGAGCTAATGCCCCGAATTGAGGTACAATAATTATTTTATCGGATTTTGGTGAAAAGTCAATATTAAATATGAGATTTTTGCAAAAATGATAAAAAACCGTTTGAGGGTAGTCAAACGGATCAGACTATAGAAGCGATGAATCGAGTTAACCTACAGTTTTTTTGTTTATACGATTTAGAGGTAAAAGACCTGAAGCATAATAATGTAACCATTACACCAACGAAATCGCTTTTTCAACATTAGAGCTGCAGCCAGCTGTCATTAAAGGCAAAAAATCATTACCACTAAATAATAATTGATTTGATCATGTTAATCCATCTCTCGGTTTGTTTTTTTCATCTGTTCAAAAATATTAACGGTTTTTATCTTAAACAATTTTTTGTGCCACTTTTCAGCGTTCCTGATTCCTTGTTCTTGCGCTTATTCCTCAAAAATCTTTTTTTTGATTACATACCAGACATTATTGACGCCTTGTCCATTTATATCACCTGCATGTTTATCCTTCGCATAGTAATAAAGTGGGTGCCCTTTATATGTTGTTTGTTTTTGTCCGTCATCTCTTATGATTGTTTTAAAGTCTTTTTTGTCGAATCCATTATTCGAGCTGATGTTATCTGCATGGAATGAAGGCCAAATATCAAGACATTGGCCTTTGCAATTACTGACATTAGAATCATCTTTAGTGAAATAATAAAGTGTCATTCCGTCTTGATCTGCTACATATTTCCCCACTTCGTCAGATTCTAGTATTTTAAGCTTATATTTTTTTGGCTTATCCTGAATTATATCCGTGATGGTGTATGTTTTAACATCAACACGCGCAATAGAGAGATCCCGATTTAATACATAAGCCTGATCCCCGTCATGGCTAAAGACAATTGCTTGCCTTGGTTCATTGAAACCCCCGATTGTTTTAACTGCGCGGTTATCAGCGACATTGATCACGTCAATCGTATTATCAGCTTTGTTGCTTGCAAAAAGAAGTTTATCATCAGGCGATAGAGCCGCTCCATATGGCTCACGTCCCACTTTGATTTCACCCTTAATATTACCGTCTAGCGTATCAACTGCGGAAATGCTGTTGCGTCCGCTGTTGGCGGCATATAATGTTCCTCCATCAGCGGTAATCGAGATTCCGCGAATACTGGAGAACCCTGATATTTCACGAATGATTTTTTTAGTGGTGGCATCAACGATGGACACTTTATCTCCTTGAAAGTTCGTGACAAAGATATATTTTCCGTCTGAAGAGACTTTAATGCCTTGCCTTGGTTGGGCGAAACCGGTAATGACGTCAATCGGTTTTCGTTTTTCCAGATCGACGACCGTGACGGAATTGTGTGCTTGATTGTTCACATACAATGTCTTTCCATCCGGACTGACAGCAGTCCCGAATGCACCTGGACCGATGACAACTTCATCTTTCAAGGTGAAATTTTTAATACTGTAAAACCGGAGTGTACCGAGCGTGCTGTCTGAGACGACAAACTCTGAACCGTCATCAATAAACACGATGTTTCTCGGTGAACCGAAGCCGTCAATCTTTTTGCGCAACTTGCCTTTGGCGAGATCATAGACCAGGATGGATTGTTCTCGGCTATCTGAGACAATCGCTATTCGCTCATCCGGACTAACAGCAAGGGAATTGTTGGTGATGTGGGTGTCAAAGCCTGTCCCTAACACTGGGCTTTTACCTTTAGTAGAAGAAGCACCAATTACATTTGGTATAAAAACCACAAATAGTAAGGGAATAATCCATATACTCTTTAACTTCATCTTTTTAAACATTACTCACCTCGATAAGTTATTTTCTTGATCATTGTTTAAATCCCTGTCAATATCTTGCTGGTTGTCCTAACCACCTTTCTTTGAAATGTTTAATCAAGTCAGAGTTCGTCCTTTCACTATATATAAACGTATGGAGAAGGATATCGGTTTGATTATTTTGTAAATTTAAAATAAATGTATAGAGTGGACCCTTAAATAAAGGAATAGGCCCCAGTGACGTAACACTAGACTTTCTCACTGACCTATGGATGATAGTGAATGTCCATGTATGCATATTAGGTGTTGGATTCTGGTGTTAAAGATAAAACCTGAGGATTGAGTTTATGCAGGCAATTGGACTTGCCTGGGGTCAAAAATGGTCTAAACGTAGTGGACTCGTAGAAAATCAATCTCTTAATATTGAGGAAAATTCAAAGGGAATTTCAAAAGGGGTTCGGAATGTTTAATTCCGAATCCCTTTTATTAGTGAACCGTTTGAGGGTAAGTCAAACGGTTTTCCTATTAGGCATTTTCAATCTCTACCCGTGCAATTTCCTTAAGGTTGGAAACGGTATAATACACTTCCGATGTTCTAACTTTATGATCGACCAATACTTTAAGCGTCAAAAGGTGGTGGTCTTCTTCCACATCTTTGATTCTTAGGTTTTTGATGAATATTTTTTCGTCTTTGATTTTTTTCAGCACGACGGCAATGTCATCTTTATTTTTCACCACCAGCTGCAGAAAGATTTCTTTTTGCCGCAACTTCATCGGTCCGAGCCAGGTAACGATTAAGGGCACCAATTCGACACTTATAATCAATAGGATGACGCCGGCTATGGCCTCAAGAAAAAATCCTGCTCCAACGGCAATCCCGATACCGGCAGCTCCCCAGATGATGGCAGCTGTCGTTAAACCGGATATGCTGTTATTGTCCCTCCGGAGAATGACGCCAGCCCCGATAAAGCCGACGCCAGAAACAATCTGAGCGGCTAGACGCAAGGGGTCCATTGTGATGTTTACGTGTTCACTCCCTGGGAACTTATAAGCGGATTCCATGGAAACGATCGTTAATAAGCAGCTGACGATTGAAATGACCAGGCTTGTTTTTAATCCGACGGGTTTTCGTTTCATTTCTCGCTCTAGTCCGATGACTAGGCCGAGGAGAGCTGAAATGCCCAATTTTATAAGGATTTGCAGTTCCGATTGCGGGTCGAATGTCCATTCCATTTGTTTCACCACTTCCAAATATTATCGATGAATAAGATCGTGTGTTGCCATATACCCGTTTTTCAAAAAAGCTTACCCTTATAATTTTAACATAGTAGAATAGAGTTCAATGATACGTAACGTCATTCCGATTGAAAGGAGGAATTTAAATGCAAATGCCAAAAGTGAATCCCTATGTTGCGTTGGCGATCGGTGTTGCATCCGTTTCATTTTCGGCCATCCTTGTTAAATTGGCGACTGCTCCATCGGGTGTTATAGCTTTTTACCGTTTATTATTTACCGTCCTGCTTATGCTGCCGGTGTTTTTGGTGAAATACCGCCATGAACTTATATTCATTGGGAAAAAGGATTGGCTATATTCGATTGCGGCAGGAGTTTTCTTGGCTTTTCATTTTATTTTATGGTTTGAATCGCTTAATTACACGTCTGTCGCCAGTTCAACTGTGCTTGTCACCCTTCAGCCATTATTCGCTTTTGCTGGAGCCTATTTGTTTTTCAAAGAAAGATTTTCAATGAAGGCAATATTGAGCGGCATCATTGCAATAGCAGGCAGCCTTGTCATTAGCTGGGGAGATTTGAGAATCAGCGGTATGGCGCTTTGGGGAGATATTCTTTCGCTTATCGCATGTGCGTTGGTAACCGGTTATTTACTATTTGGCCAAAATGTTCGAAAACGCGTCTCTTCTATAACATATACATTTGTCGTGTATGCAATCAGTGCTGTTACTTTGTTTTTCTATGTGATCTTCAAGGAAGAGGGATTGGCCCCGTATCCGGCTGCCGATTGGATCTATTTTGTTTTGCTTGCCATTTTCCCGACTTTATTAGGACACTCTTTATTCAATTGGTCTTTAAAGTGGTTAAGCACTTCGACGCTTTCGATGGGAATCTTACTTGAACCGGTTGGAGCAACGGTTCTGGCTTACTTCATATTGGATGAACCGATACTCTGGACGCAGGTCCTTGGAGGTACAATCATATTGGGTGGTTTGATGATGTTCCTAAAGGATGAAAAGAAAAGTAAGGTATATAAAGAAGCGAAGGTCTCCGTATAAAAGCAGTAAGTCTCCCGACTTACTGCTTTATTTAATAGGGGTGAAACAAATAGGTGATCCGTGTGAAAATCAAAGCGAAAGTAAAGCTGAATAAAAATGTTGTGCCATTCACCCTGCCTTTTTCTTTGCTGAACCTAATGGCTTCATAATAAGCAGAACTGAATAAATAAAGGGCCATACTGTAAGAAATGAGTAATCCGATTAATGATAGATTCATCGCTTCACCTCAAGGGAAAAAGATATCTATATATGTCTATTTGTGTTTCTATGGAAATATGCTTCGTTTATTCATGAAACATGCGCTTGTTCCGGAAGAAGGGGACAGGGTGGTGGGGATGATGAAAAGAATATATAGAGGAAAAAAGAAAAAAACGTTTTTTTTGAAAAAGTTTTAAAAAACGTATTGCAAACATTTTTGGTACATGGTATATTATTTCTTGTCGCTAAGACAGCAACACAAACAGCCAACAACTTGATGAAAAAAATTCAAAAAAAGTTGTTGACGAAACGTGACACAATGTGTTACATTATAGAAGTCGCTTCTGAGAGAAACGACAACAAATTGCTCTTTGAAAACTGAACAAAACAAAGCGCCAACGTTAAATTTTAAGTGAGCACACACTATCAAAAAAGCAAAATGAGCAAGTCAAACATTTCTTCGGAGAGTTTGATCCTGGCTCAGGACGAACGCTGGCGGCGTGCCTAATACATG
>NZ_JBHZPF010000022.1:0-69320 GCF_042787975.1 Peribacillus sp. YIM B13482 | reverse complement strand
GGACGTTTCCTTCCAAGGCAGGTCCGTCATGTACAGTTATGGCATGCAATCAGCCAATTGGCTTAATCAGTTAGCATTTACACAGTTCCATAAAAAGGGTTGTCCTATAATGGACAACCCTTTTTTCTATATCTGATCTGCTTTCTCTAAACTAATAGTAAACGTCGTCCCTTGTTCATTACTTTCTTTCAGCACAAGATCTCCCTTTTGCGCTTTGGCAAGCATCTTACTGAATGGCAGTCCCAGACCTAAACCGCGTACCTTCAACTTTTTGTTTTCACCTCGATAGAATGGTTCGAACACATATTGTTGTTCATGTTTTGGGATTCCCCGGCCACTGTCCAGTACATCAATGCAGATTCGTTCTTCACCCGTTTCATAAAGGTGAATCACTATTTCCCCGTTGCCATCAAGTGCATGCCTGGCATTATTCAAAAGGTTAATGACGATTTGCTGCATCCGCAATGAGTCAATTTGACCAAAGACCGGTTCATCAGGAACTTTTATATCAAAAGCGAACGCTTGATCATCCTGGGTCACTTGCCAGCGATAGGCAATTTCCTTGATGAATATATTGATATTCTCTTTCTGCACCCGAATTTTAAAAGCACCTGCCGATATGGCATTATAATTAAGTAAATCCTCTATCATACCTTGTAGACGTTGAGTTTCCTTTAAAGAAATATCGAGGAATTCCTTACTTTGCTCTCCCGTAACGACATCATCCTTAACCGCTTGTATAAGTCCGCTAATGGAAGTGACTGGCGTTTTCAAATCATGGGTTACACCTGCAAGCAATTCCGCCCGCAACTTCTCCATGACTTTCAATCGATTGGTCATTTCCTTAAACGATTCTATCAGTTCATAAATTTCTTCTTCCTTGATTTCCTCTTCCTCTTTAAAATGGATATCATAGTTGCCTTCTCGAACCTGGACAGCGGCGTTAGCTACATCTTGGATTGGCCGCGAAATCTGCCTGGAAAGAAAATAAATGACTCCCGTCCCCAGAATTAGAAGGCCTCCAATCATGATCGCCAACAAGCCATGATCTTGGTTGATTTCCTTCAATGCCCCTTCTTCCTGTGCAATGACGACCCAACCTCTCGTCTCATTGTTAAACGTAATGGGGGATTTGACGACATATACTTTGTTGTCGGAAATCTTGACCTTCTGGACTAACTCCTTATTTTTCATAATGACGTCTGGGAGTTTATTATCATCCGGATCGATATACAATTGAGGCATCGTATAAATGATGCTGGCTTCAGGGTCGACAATATAGATGATTGGCTGTTGGTTCAGATGAAGGATTTTCTCCCTTTCCTCAACAATCTCCGAAAGGACCGGACCAACGACAATCTGACCATTTTCCTTTATCGCCCGATCGGATGTTTCATCAGCTAAGTACTTAAGCAGGCTAAGCCTATATTCCAAAGCTGTTTTTTCCATCCACCACAAGGAAAAAACAGACAATAATATCAAACCTGAAATCAAGGTCAATACGTATCTCTTAGTCCAATAGCGTTGTAAAGTGGTTCTTTTTTTAGTTTTCATAGACACTCAATTGATACCCCAATCCACGCAATGTTTTTATTTCCCCCTCAGTTACAGGCCATGCATCTATCGCCTTCCTAATTCGTTTGATAGCCAGGTCCACCGCACGGTCACTGCCATCATAATCCATGCCCCACACTTGATCGAGCAGCTGTTCTCTCGTGAAAATTTGATTAGGGTGCTTTGCGAAAAAAATGAGCAGCGACAAATCACGCGGCGTCAAGTTAATTTCTTCCCCATCCAAATGCACCATATAAGACTGATCATCGATGGTTAAACTCCCAAACTCATGTACATGATCACCTTCTGCAACAACCGATGAGGATCTTCTTAAAACGGCATGCACCCGGGCCACGACTTCTTCGGCAACAAATGGTTTGGAGATGTAATCATCCGCACCTGACTTAAATCCAGATAATCTGTAATCGACATCGGTAAGTGCAGTCAACATGATAACCGGACATGTATCTTCCTCCCGTATTTCCTTCAATATATCCCAGCCTTCCTTACCAGGCAGCATGACATCAAGCAGGATAAGGTCTGGCTCTGTTTCTTCAAAAACAGGAATGGCCTTTAGTCCATCGTATACTTGGACTACATTAAAACCTTCACGCTCCAAATATGCTTTCAATACCATGGATATGGCAATTTCATCTTCTACTACAAGAATTTTCTTCATATAAGGATTCCCCCTTCCTGAATTATAGTTGAACAATTTTGTATATGCTAATTATTAAAATCATCAGAGCATTTTTCCTCAATCTTACCCTTTTAATGTGTCAGGATTATGTTCGCAGTACAATTCACCAATGTTTTTACTTAGTATTTTCCATAACTTATTATCTACAATCATCTCGATTCATTTTAACAGGATTGGCTTCTAAATATTCTGTAAAATCCTTATGGAAAGGGATATAAAGTTGCTTGTACAAACCACTCTTAAGAGGCTGACTCAAACATGAGCCAGCCCTTTTCAATTACATGTCTCATGTGGATTCGGACAGCCTACTTCCTGTCTTTCCACTTGAATCGTGCTATGTTCAATGCCAAACTGATCGTGAAGAAGTTTTTGCGCTTCTGCTAAAACTGCATCGTGATTACCGCTCGCGTCTATGACAACATGGCAGCTCATTGTCAAAAAACCAGAGGTGATCGTCCAGATATGGAGGTCATGGACTTCGGAAACACTGGCCAATTCCAGCAAGGATGCTTTCACTTCATCCATATCGACTTGGTCGGGTGTGCCCTCCATTAAAATATGGAAAGAATCCCTCACTACCCTAATACCACTGATAATAATTAAAACCGCAACTATGACGCTCGCAATCGGATCTGCTATTCCCCAATCGAAAAAATAAATCAAGAGCGCGGCAGCAATTGCACCCACCGATCCAAGCATATCACCAATTACATGTAAAAAAGCACTTCGTACATTCAAATTGTCTTCCTTATCTCCGCTCATTAAAATCCAAGCCGCAATGATATTGACCAGTAAGCCGATGATTGAAATCATTAGCATTCCCAAGCTTTGCACCTCAGGAGGATCCACGAACCTCTTAATTGCCTCTATGAAAATGAATACGGATATGACGATCAAGGTCAATCCATTCAAACAAGCAGCAATTATTTCAAAACGTTTATATCCATACGATTTCGACGATGTCGCTTTCCTTTCCCCCAACCTTATCGCTGTATAACTAAGTCCTAAAGCTGCCGCATCGCTAAGCATGTGACCTGCATCCGACAGTAAAGCCAGACTATTTGTCATGAATCCCCCAATAACCTCGACTACCATAAATGTGGAGATTAATAAGAAGGATGCCAACAATGCTTTTTTATTATTAGAATGATGGTGGTGTCCGTGCCCATGTTCATCGGAGTGACCATGATGATGTCCCATGCCATTCCTCCTCTCGGATTTGAAACTTATATATAGTATGGGATAAATCCAGAATGGTTTCAAATGATTCAGTTCGCGGGTTCACTGCTGTAATAAGAGTGCTGAAAATAGGTTGGCCGTGACCATTTTGCGTAAATCAAGAATCTGCCATCAACCATTTTAAAGTAAAAATAAACGCTACAGAGAATTCTGCAGCGTTTTTTCCAGTTTACCCTTCCTCTTGCATCGTATCATCGACAATGGCGTGTAAATCTTTATTAAACAATTCATTATTACAGACAAGATCGTGCCGTTCCCTAACTTCTTGCTCTTGACTTACCTGTTCTTTTTCCTTCATACCCTACCTCCAGCTTCATCAATGTTTTGCTATTATCGTATCCCCAGGCATGTACCTTTATGCTCAACACTTCCCCATATTTCATCAATTATTAACGTATTAGGCCTGTTGTCCGCCATGGAAGGCCCGGATAATGAATTCATGCTCGGGAACTTGTAAGCTTTTATACGATAACAGGAACGATGAATTATCATAGTTTACTTTTTCAAGCTTAACCTGTATACCTGTACTTTCAATCGTAACAATGGCATAAGGAGCAACTGGTTCACCATTACAGCCAAGAGACCCTGGGTTAAGAAATATCGTTCGGTCATTTCTAAAAAGGTGGGTAGGGTGATGATGTCCAAATCCAATTAAATCGTGATGATGATCTTTGAAAAGCATTTCTAAATTATTTAAATTCGGTTCAACGATTTTACTAAAAGGATTATGGCTTATGTGCTCATCCAATTTCTTCGATTCCATGTGATAATGTGTGAAGTAAACGGAGTGATCATTAATGATATGCTGTATGGTACGAGGCAATTTCTCCAGTTTGGTTATGAAATTCCGATGCATTCTTTCAGCTATCCATTCGTGATGCTCCTTTACATGAATATGACCGTCCGGATGAGGCTCCCCGTTAATGATGGCCAGGACCGCTTCATCATGATTTCCAGTTATCATCGACAAATCATTTCGTGCAAATAATAGTTCAAGGACTTCATTTGTATCCGGGCCAATCCCAACCATATCTCCTAAACAATAGATATGATCTATATCGTCCCTTTGATCAATAACTCTTAAAACGGCTTTTAACGCTGAAGCATTACCATGCACATCCGTTATAATGGCCACTTTCATGACTAAGTTCAGCTCCCTTCCCCCATAATCTGCATGGTATATTATAACATTTTAAACGAAATCAAAAAAATATTCGGGCTTATTCCCCTGATTTGCTAACGCCCATTTTTTATGAATAAGCAAACACTTCGGCCTATAATACATAGTATGAAGTATTCCCGGTAAGATGTTTTGCTAGGTATGTAATTCCATAATATGTATGAGGAGGAAATTGAATGGGTGGACATAGAAATGAATGTTGTGACGACGGTTGCGGCGGTTTCGATAACGGGTTTGCACTGCTGATCGTATTATTTATCTTGTTAATTATCATTGGATGCAGCTGTGGATTCGGCGGCGGCGGCTACGGTGGCGGCTACGGTGGCGGCTATGGTGGCGGCTATGGTGGCGGCTACGGTGGATTCTGCTAATAATAACATAATGAAAAAGGCGCCTGATCATGGCGCCTTCTTTGTTATTGATTGACTTAGTTTTTGTCTTTGCTTTTGATTTTGAGTCTTCATAATGAACCAAATGACTATAACTGCGATGGGGATAAGCAAGAAATTAGCATATTGTGAAAAGATGGCTCCTGCCTGCTCCCATTTCGGCCCTAACTTATACCCTAGATAAACATAAATGCTTGTTACAGGAAGCATCGCCATATAGGTATATAAAATGAATTTCCAAATACTCATTTTCAATATTCCGCATGGCAGCGAGACAGCGGTACGAATTCCTGGTACAAAACGTCCAAAGAAGGCAATTCCCCCACCGTACCTTTTAAAGAAGCGGTCAGCCTTGTTCAACTGCTCATCTTTGATCAGAAAGTATTTCCCAAACTTTAAAACAAGCGGTCTCCCGCCATACTTACCTAAAGCATAAAGCGTCAAAGGGCCCGTTACCCCACCAAGCGAACCGGCAAGTATAGTCAAATATAGATTCATATCACCTTGATAAACCCAGTATCCGGCCAGTGGCAAGACTATTTCAGCAGGAATGAATTCAAAAGTCAAAGCTAGCAGCACACCGAAATAGGATAAAGATTTAAACGCTTCAATCATATCCATTATTAAAGTTTCCATGGAGGTTTCCCCTTTTCTACCTTTTATTACATATGAAAAGGGGTACTCCCAAATTGAATACGGCACCCCATGATTTCAAAAAGTTCATTTTCCATTGTATCACAAATTCACTCACAATCTTCCATAATGTAAGTTTTCGGTAGTTTACCATGGGAATCAATAATGATCAGATTAGTCCCTTCCGCTAGTTCTCAAATCATAAAGGGGGTGGAAAGGCTGCTCAATCCATCCTCCATTTGTTTTTTTGCATCTTTCATCATGCCATCAAGTAATTCCTTAACCGTGGGTATATTGTCAATCAATCCGGCAACCTGGCCGCTGTTCATAAAACCATTGTTAACATCCCCGTTCATTGCACCATTAATATGATGGACTTCTGAGGTCATTTCACGATAATTCATAGGGGACAGTCCTTGTTTTTCCAAATCCAGAACTTTTTCCGTGTATGGGTCCTTCAATACTCTTCTGACCTGTCCAACGGATCTGCCCAATATAAACGTATCATCCCCCATCGCATCGATTAATTTCTGTTTATATGATGGATGGAACGGTGCCTCTTGTGTAGCGATCAGCCTGGTTCCCAACTGGACCCCTGAAGCTCCAAGCATCAATGCAGCTGCCACCCCCTGTCCATTGCCGATTCCGCCAGCTGCCAAAACTGGCAGCGTCACATGCTTGCTAATTTGCGGAATGAGTGTAAAGGTCGTCAATTCCAGGTTCGAATTGATGCCGGCAGCTTCAAACCCTTCTGCAACCAACACATCGGCCCCTGCAGCTTGCGCTTTTTGCGCGTGCTTGACCGATGCAACGATGGCTATCACTTTTATATTCTTTTTTTGCAATATTGGAATGAAAGGGGCAGGATTTCCTGCAGATAAGGATACTACAGGTATATCATGCTTAAAGACAAGATTGATTAACTCATCTGTATATGGACTAACATTGATTGGAATGTTCAATGAGAAATTGCTATTGGTTTTACCTTTGGTTTCGAGAATGATGGCTTCTACCTGTTCGGGATTCATGGTACCGCACCCTATTGTCCCTAGGCCCCCTGCATTGGATACTGCTGCCGCAAGGCTTGCATTGCTTATATTCCCCATGCCGCCTTGAATAATTGGGTATTTTATTGAAAAAAGTCCACAAATATATTTCACTTTAATCCCTCCCTGTCCAATTAATGTTATACTATATTCATTAGAAAAACAATTCTGACTTTTCCAAAAGGAGCGAGACTATGATAATTCCGTACAATAATAAGAAACCCTCTATTCACGAAACCGTTTTCATTGCACCCGGCGCTCATTTAATCGGTGATATTTCGATTGGGAAAGAATCAACCATTTGGTTTAACTCCGTTCTGCGCGGTGATGAAGATTCAATCACAATAGGAGAAAAATGCAGTATTCAAGATAATTCCACCATTCATTTATTTGAAGGATGCCCAGTTGTCATTGAAGACGAAGTGACTGTCGGTCATAACGTTATCCTACATGGTTGTAAAATTGGCAAACGATCCATTATCGGTATGGGTTCAACGATATTGGATAATGTAGAAATCGGCGAGGAATGCATTGTCGGGGCGAATACATTGATTTCCTCCGGGAAAAGCATACCTCCACGTTCGCTGGTTGTTGGCTCGCCAGGGAAAGTGGTTCGCAGATTGAATGATAAAGATCTTGAATTGATCCAACTTTCGATTGATACATATGTTCAAAAAGGAAAGGACTTCAAAGGGATACTTGAATAATTATCACAAAGGGAATTTCCCCGTTGTCTTTAGTTGACTATAATAATGTAGAAAAGAGCTTCGGCAAGTCGTCATTAGCAACTGGCTGAAGCTCTTTTTCACTTGATGATAAGAGGATGATCTTTAGCATCATAGGTTTCGTCTTTCCGGCATATATCATTGTTTTCCTGAAATACGCTTTCAAAGAAACGGCTAGCTGGTTCAGCCAAGACTTGATAATACTGGCTAAATAAAAGAGCAGCATGATTCCCGTTCCACTTTGAAGGCAACAGTTCCTTTGGCAGGCCCGGATCGATAAATAAAAACTTACGGTATTCATGCACCAAGTTCGTTCGTTCCACAAAGCAATCAGCATCGGACATTTCCCCCCTGCTAATGATGCTTTGATGTACGATGAATTGTTTGCTGTATTTCTCGATGAATTCTTCATATTTATTTTCAATCTCTTCTAAATGCCAGCTTTTCTCGACAAGCGATTGGTTTTCTTTTGGGCCCTTGTACTCCGAAATGAAAAAGTCTACATACTCATTAATGTCATATTTCTCGATCAAACGATGGATTTGTTTCTCCAAATTATTAGGGGAAATCCAACAACCACTGGAAAAACTGCCAAACCCGCTCCATATTAACTCTTTACGGAAATCATCCCGTAATTGCCGCTTATCTTCAGGAATCGTGTACATTAAGACACGCCATTTTCCGTCCCAATCATTTGGTTTCATCTTATATATGCGATTGGCCGCTTCATCCATTCGCTGTACACCGCGATCGGTCAAAAAGTAATAGCTTTTATTTCCCTGCTTCTCAGACTGAATCCACCCTTGCTTGACCATTCGTGAAACGGCTACACGTACGCCCTGCTCATTATGACCGAATTCCTTTAATAACCGAATTAAACTGCCTATCCAGATTTTACTTCCATAGTTACGGATATAATCGCCGTAAATCGTAAAAATCATGGATTGCGTATTAGTTCCTATTTTTCTCACCTCATTCCCACATTGTTACTAATTTCACACGGAAGACATAATTATTATTATATCTTTTTAAAATGAAACCGCAATATTATTTACCCGTAAAATGCGTTTTCCTTCGTTCACTAAATGCTTGGAGTGCTTCCAATCTGTCTTGAGTCGGGATGGTCAATTCATAGGCTTTTCCCTCTATGGCCATTCCAGTTTGTAAGTCTGTATTCATTCCTTGGGTAATCGCATATTTGGCTTGTTTGACTGCAATCGGCCCATTTTTCATGATATCGGCTGCCAATTCCACACAGACTGACATAAGTTGATCCCTTGGCACTACCTTCAAAAGGATCCCTAATCGACATGCCTCTTCTGCAGTCAATTTTTTAGCAGTGAATATTAATTCCTTCGCTTTCATTTCCCCAATCAACCTAGGCAGCCGCTGTGTACCGCCTGCTCCAGGAATAATGGCCCAGCTAGTTTCAGTGAGCCCCAAAGAAACACCTTCTGCAGCAATTGCAAAGTCACATGAAAGCAGCCATTCAAATCCTCCCCCCAATGCATATCCATTGACGGCAGCTATCGTTGGCTGCGGTAGCCCTGCAATACTATTAAAAACATCCCGAATCGATTTAACGTTCCTTCTTACCTCCGCATCAGTCAAAGTCTTCCTTTCCTTCAAATCCGCTCCTGCGCTGAATGCTTTTTCCCCTGCACCCGTGAAAATGACGACACGGATATCGTCGTCGGCATAAACTGCATCGATGACTTCCTGCAGTTCAGAAAGTGTCCCATAGTCGAAGCAATTCAATACGTCGGGTCGATTCACTGTTATATAGCCGATTTGATTTTCCACTTTATAAATGACATTTGCCATGTGTCTTCCCCCTTTTTTAAATATGCCCCTTATGCAAGCACAACTAATAAGGGCCATCATCCATCATTTTCAATATTTTCTATAATGGCGGATATCCCCTGGCCGACACCGACACACATCGTTGCAAGACCATATCGTACATTCCGCTTTTTCATTTCATGAACAAGTGTTGTTAAAATACGCGCCCCGCTTGCACCGAGCGGATGGCCAAACGCTATTGCCCCGCCGTTGACATTCACTTTCTCCTGATCCAATTTCAATTGGCGGATGCACTCCAAGGATTGGGAAGCGAATGCTTCATTCAATTCCACTAGCCCGATGTCTTCAATCGTCAAGCTTGCCCTGCCCAATGCTTTTTTAGTGGCATGAATCGGGCCAAGGCCCATAATGGACGGTTCTAATCCCGCTACCGCCCCTACAACATATTTGGCCAGAGGTTTCAATCCAAGCTCCCGTGCTTTTTCTTCACTCATCAAAAGTAATGCCGAGGCTCCATCATTTACTCCTGAAGCATTACCGGCCGTTATAGTGCCGTCTTTAAAGATCGGTTTGAGTTTTTCCAACTTTTCGATGGTCGTGTCAGGACGAGGGTGTTCATCCTTCTCGACAATGACTTCATTCCCTTTACGATCCGTATATCGAACAGGTACGATTTCATTAATGAAACGCTCATTTTCCACTGCTTTTTTCGCTTTTTGCTGGCTTTGATACGCGAATTGATCTTGGTCCTCCCTTGAAACCGAAAAACGCCGGGCGACATTTTCAGCCGTTTGAGGCATCGAATCCGTGCCATACATTTCTTTAAGTTTCTCATTCGTGAAGCGCCATCCGATCGTTGTATCCTGAAGCTCCATTGACCCCCGCGGAAATTCACTCTCAGGTTTGGCCATGACGTACGGCGCCCTTGTCATGCTTTCGGTACCGCCTGCGATATAAATATCGCCTTCACCTACAGCAATGGAGCGTGCAGCATACATGACGGCATCCAGTCCTGATCCACACAAACGATTTATTGTCGTTCCAGCCACATTCACCGGAAGACCAGCTAAAAGGGCGGACATCCGGGCCACATCGCGATTATCCTCTCCTGCTTGATTTGCATTCCCGAAGATGACATCTTCAATTTGATCTGGCGGCAGCTCTGGATTGCGATCGGTCAGCGCCTTGATTACAATTGCACCGAGGTCATCCGGGCGAACGCTTTTCAAAGCTCCTTTATATCTTCCGATTGGTGTTCTCACAGCATCAATAATCACAACATCCTTCATTTCTTCACCAGCTCGCCATCTTTTGTATAATCGTACACACCTTTACCTGTCTTACGGCCGAGCCTGCCAGCTTTAACATACTGTTCAAGAAGGGGGGCCGGGCGGTATTTTTCACCAAGTTTACTATGTAAATATTTTAAATTATTCAAACGGGCATCCAATCCCACCAAATCACCTAGCTCAAATGGTCCCATTGGGTAATTCAGCCCTAACTTTATTGCCTTATCGATTTCTTCTGGTGTACCTAAACCTTCTTGAAGCATAAAGAACGCTTCATTACCAACCAAACAGCTGATCCTGCTGGTTACAAACCCAGGGAATTCATTAATGACCACGGTTTCTTTTCCCATTTTCCCGGCAACCTCTTTTATTATGGCTGCCGTTTCATCGCTGGTTTCAAGACCACGTACAATTTCAACGAGTGGCATCTTTTGTACAGGATTGAAAAAATGCATGGCAATCGTTTTTTCGGGACGCTTTCCATAAGAACCAATTTCCGTAGGGCTCATCGTGGAAGTGTTGGTTGCAAAGTAGCAGTCCTCTTTTGCGTGCTCTTCAATCGTTTCGAAGACGGCCCTTTTAATTTCTGCCTTTTCCGGAACTGCTTCTATGATTAAGTCGGCATATGCTGCTGATTCTTTCAAATTGGAAGAATACGAAAATCTGCTTTTTGCTGCTGCCGCCTCTTCCTGGGTGATTTTTTGGTAGCGCACACCCTTCTCAAAAATGGTATCGATCTCTATTCTTGCACTTTCCAGTGCATCTTGATTCACATCCACCAATACTACATTGAAGCCTCCTGTTGCTCCTACATAGGCTATTCCCCTGCCCATGACACCAGATCCGACAATCACTAGATTTCTAATCATTCGTTCATTCCTCCTTCAAAAATAAATAGGGGCTGGCTACCGTGAATCAGATCAGCATTCATCTATTTCTGAATTACTTCTCCGACATACCGTTCAGCCAGCCGCCTATTTTATGTTTTATTAAATTCCAAAGGGATTTAAGGGACGGCTACCATGATAGGAAATGATACTTTTCGTTTCTGTATAAAGATCAAGTGTTTCAATGCAAAGTTCCCGGCCGAATCCTGACTGTTTATAGCCTCCGAATGGTGTTCCAGGAAATGCGGAGAATGGGCAATTCACCATGACGATTCCCGCTTCGATTTGATTTGCCACTCGAGTCGCACGCCCGCCATCCTTTGTCCAAAGCGCTGACCCCAAACCGAATTCGGTATCATTCGCGAGTCTTACGGCCTCTTTTTCATCTTTGAATTTCATAATGACAACGACCGGTCCGAATATTTCCTCTTTCACTACATTCATTTCATGATTGACATTCGCTATGACGGTCGGCTCATACCAATAACCGCTTTCGAAGCCTTCAATAACCGCTGGTTTTCCTCCTGTCAGGATTTCCGCTCCATCAGCAATGGCAGATTGTACATAATTGTCGATGACATCCAATTGCCCTTGATCTATGACTGCACCAACATGTGTTTCTTTGTCGAGTGGATTGCCCAATTTCAATTTTTTTGTTTTTTCTACGAATCTGGCAACGAACTCATCGTATATGTCTTCGTGTACATATAAACGGGATCTAGCTTCGCAAGATTGCCCAGTATTGTAGAAAATTCCATATAGTGATCCATCGATAGCTGCTTCAAGGTCCGCGTCTTCAAAGACAATATTAGGGGACTTTCCGCCAAGCTCCAATGTCACCCTTTTTAATGTTTGTGAAGCTTTGCCCATGAGATCCCTGCCGATTGGCGTAGAACCTGTAAAGGCCACCTTATTCACTTTCGGATGCTCGACAAGGTAATTCCCTACATCCGATCCAGGACCTGGAATGACATTGACCACACCGGAAGGAACACCAGCTTCTAAACAGATTTCCCCTAATACAATGGCAGTCAGCGGCGTTAACGAAGCTGGCTTGACAATGACTGAACAGCCAACTGCAATTGCAGGTGCAATTTTCCAAGCTGCCATCATCATAGGGTAATTCCAAGGAATGATTTGAGCACAAACACCTACTGGCTCTTTTTCCGTATAGTTATGGAATTGACCAGGTACATTATTGACAGATCCGCGGTGTGCAACTAAAGCGCCTGCATAAAACTCGAAATCTTCAATTGCCTGCATGACTTGGCCTTGTGCTGCAGAAATGGATTTGCCGCTGTTCAGAACCTCCAATTCTACCAATTCATTAAAGCGTGAACGCATGATTGCTGCAATTTTGTTCAAAACACGAGACCGTTTATTAATCGGAGTTTTCTTCCATTTCCCGTTATCAAATGCTTCACGTGCAGCTTGAACAGCTTTTTCTGCATCTTCCTTTGTAGCCTTGGCAACCTTGGCAATGATTTCACCAGTTGCAGGATTGTACGCATCAATCGTGGTACCATCAGAGCTTTCCACTCTTTCTCCATTAATGATCAGATGATAATAATCACGCTTCATTTCCGCTTTTTCAAATGCCGCCTCTTGAACTCTAACCATGTAATCCCACTCCCTTTTCTATATTACTTGCCTATGAATTGAGCTTTCCTTTTTTCAGTGAATGCTGCCACACCTTCTGCATAGTCCTTCGTTAAGCCAGCAATTCGCTGACCCTCCGCTTCTTCTTTTAAGTATTCGTCCAATGAAAGGTGATAGGACGCCTCTAAGTATCTTTTGATTAAACCGATTGCTTTCGTTGGTTTGTTTGCGATATTCTCAGCAAAGGCTTTCAATTGCTCATTCCATTCTTCCACACCGATCACTTTTGTAGCGAGCCCGATATTTTTCGCCTCGCTAGACGTGACCTTTTCCCCCAATAAAGATAATTCCAAGGCTTTCGCATGACCAACAATCCGCGAAAGGTAATACAGATTCCCCGAATCAGGTATCAATCCGATATTGACAAAAGCATTTAAAAACCTGGCTTTTTCGGAAACAAGCCGGAAATCGCATGCCAGTGCCAGGCTGAAGCCAGCCCCTGCAGCCACTCCATTGACAGCTGCAATGATCGGTTTTTCACAGTTTGCTATTTGCTGCATCATCGGACCGTAGTTTTCGCGCAGCATCTGGCCTAAATTCATGCCCTCATCAACATCCGATAAATCTTGCCCCGAACAAAAGGCCCTGCCTTCTCCTGTAATGATAATGGCCCGCACTTCATCTGACCCCGCAGATATTTTGATCGCTTTCTGTATTTCCTTATTCATTTGGGACGTAAAGGCATTTAGTTTATCAGGACGGTTCAAAGTAAGCCAAGCCACTCCATTTCCAACCCTATATTTAATGGTTTCGTACATAGAGCACCCCTTATCCGCCTGTAAAATCCGGCTCTCTTTTTTCTACAAATGCTTTCATTCCTTCTTTTTGGTCCTCTGATGCAAAAAGAATATAGAAGTTCTTCCGTTCAAATTGCATGCCCTCATATAAGGGGTAATCAACGGCTTTATTGACGGATTCTTTAATCAGCCTTACAGCTAACGGGGGTTGCTTCGCTATCTTTCTAGCAAAATCAACCGCTTGTTCCATTAACAATTCAGGAGCAACGATCTTATTAATGAAACCATATTGCAGGGCTGTCTTGGCCTTTATCCTTTCAGCCGTCAATATCCATTCAAGTGCCTTCGTCTTCCCTACCAATTTCGTCAACCTTTGGGTCCCCCCTGCACCAGGCATGACCCCTAGTGTCACTTCCGGAAAGGAAAACTGGGTATCGCTGGCGGCAATCAAGAAATCGCAGGATAAAGCAAGTTCAAAACCACCACCGAATACAAAACTTTTCACCGCACCAATCACAGGCTTCTTGACTAGGCTTATTCGATCCCAATCGGCAAATTGGTTCGTTAACTCCATACTGATTGGATTGTCGTTCACCATCTCGTCAATATCAGCTCCAGCGGAAAACGCTTTTCCATTTCCCGATAGCAAGATCACCTTCACTTGTGTGTCCCGGTCGAATTCTTCCATGGTTGAAACTATTTCCCTAACCATTTTCCTGTTAAGGGCATTCAGTTGCTTCGGCCGATTTAAAGAGATATAACCAATGCCATCCGCGATTGACGTTTCAATGAATTGAAGCGCATTCATTTTATTTCTTCGCCGATCATCATCGTTACAAGTTTCCCGGCAAACCCCATTAAATCTTTCCCTGATGCTTTTCCTTCCGTGGAACGCATTCCTTGTTGCAGTGCATCATGGTCTTCATAATACATTTCACAAAGAATGTAATATTCAGAGTCTTTGCCCATTGGGGTCCCTACAATTTTAGTGACCTCCATTTTTTGAAGACCGGGAATTTTTTCCGTTATCGGACCATGTACATTGAAATAGTGCTCATCGAACTCTTCCTTGTTTTCAGGTTGTTTGTATAGGGCGATTAACTTTACCATTTTATAGAACCTCCATTTATTAGATTATTTTTATCATCGGTTTCATCGCTTCGAACGGATTTTTGCATGCTTTACAATATAAAATGCTGCGGCAGGCCGTTGGACCGAAGATATTTTCCATCGTGACATATGTCGATTCACAATATGGGCAATCCACATGCCATGATCCATCACTTTTCATTTGTCGAGGAGGAGGGGATATTCCGAAAACCTTCAATCCAGCTTTCCCCTTTTCCGTAATTCGATCGGATGTCCAGGAAGGGGAACGTAAAAATTCCACACTTACATTTTTTACGGCAGGCAGCTGTCGAAGGGCTGTTTCCACATTTTTTTGAATGATTGACAATGCCGGGCACCCAAGAAAAGTTGGCAGCATTTTCACCGAAACGTCCTGGCCTGAAACCGTCACGTCTTCAACCATCCCTAAATCCAGAATACTTACTGTATCGATTTCGGGATCTTTAACGTCTTCCAGGAGTTTATATATTTCTTCTGTGTTTAACTGTACGGTCGACATGATACCCCTCCCCTTTTCTATTGATTCACCATGAAGCTGCTCTATCTGTAGCGTAAACTTCGCTTAACGTTTCTAACGCCTTTTCCAAATCCTCCGTATGCTGGCCATTACGACCATCACCTCTTGCCATGCCTATTTCAATGGTTGCTGCCAAGCCAACACTTTCAAAAATTGGGGTGATAGCCTCGATCCACTTCTTCTGTAAGTCAGCTTCGCCTTCTATCAAGCCAAGCTCCACCATTTCCTCACCATATTGTCCAAGTGAAAATACGCCAGCGAAATCCGGCATCGTTTTCCCGATCGCAGCCTTCATTCTCAAAACCGCTTCTTCGTGACCAGAACCCAGCAATTGGACGAACCATGTTTTCCAGTGCATCAAATGATAGTAAAGTTCCATTTGTACCTTTTGTGCCACTTCAGCAAGCGGTTCATATGAACATGAATGAAGCGATTGAACCTTAATAGCTTTGGCTTGGGTATAAAAATAATTCCGCACTACCGCAAACGCCCAATCATAATCCGGGTCTTTCATATAGTAACCAGGTCCATTGACCAATTCGAGAATGATCGCATTGCGCCGTTCCTTGGCGGGACGGTCGTGAGCCAGCTTATCAGCATCCCCTTCACCGAGTTCATCAAGTAACTTATAATATATGGCTGCATGCCCCATCGTGTCTTGAGATATCGAAGCGGATGCAACATCTTCTTCGATATGCGGTGCGAGTCCAAGCCATTCTGCACCTCTGTATGAATGGATGAAGTCATCGTCCGCCAGTTGAAGTAGCAATTCCTTGATTGCGATGTTCTTCAATGATTCATTCTTCATTTTTCACGCCTCCAGCCCAAGACATTATCTCTTTTTCATCGAGCATTCCCTGCTCATACTTCCGCCATTTTTTCTTTAAATATCCATACCCTTTTGTGGTCCTGTAATCTTTATTATCAATACGTTGAAGCGTTTTCTTTTCCTCAATCGTCATTTTCCGTATATTCTGTCTTTTCACGACCCAGATATCATCAACTGCTTCACGTCTCATGAAATTTTCTTGTGCCATCATGATGGCGATATCCTCATTGGGGGCCAGCAGGCTGAAGTGGTATTGAACGGGTGAAGTTTGCGTTTTACGGCTAAATACTTCAAATTCTTCAAAGTAATTTTCTTGTCTAGTTTCCATATCGTCCTTCCCCCTCCCTTAGATGATCTTTGGCGCTAACGCCTCGCGTACCCATTTATTATTTTCATAAGAAATCCTTCGAAGACTTAAGCGGTCCTGTGAACGGGGGCCTTCATTCCTTGCGAACACTTTCAATTTCCCCCAATCCGGTTGTTGGTAAATCCAGGTTTTCGATTCTTTATCAAACCTTAGTGTTTCATCGGGAATGGTAAAGCCAAGTGAAAGGATCCGCTTCACATATTTAGAAAAAAAGGCTTGGCGAAGCTCTTCATTAGTACTTGTCCTGATTCTGTACTTAATCGTTATATCCTGTTTGGATGTGCCCACTTCATTTTTACTGGGAGGTCCAAAGAAGAGTAATAAAGATTCCCACCAATAATTGATGGAGTCTTGAACCAATTCCCTTTGTTCTTCCGTTCCTTCAGCCAAAGCCATGATTATCGCTTCACCATGCTGAGCGTGAAAAACTTCTTCCGCGCAAATTCGCTGTAATGCTCGGGCATAAGGTCCGTATGAAGCGCCAAGCATGTTCGTCTGGGAAATGATGGCTGCCCCATCAACCAGCCACCCAATCAATCCCGCATCGCCCCAGGATTTGGCTTCCATATGGAAGACATTATGAAACTTTAAATCTCCATTAAATAAATCTTGCATAAGGTCATCCCGTTTTTTACTGTACGGCTTTAGCAAATCCTCGGCGACTCGAAGCAATAATTGTCCATGCCCCATTTCATCTTGCACCTTTGCCATGATTCCAAGTTTCCTATTTAAAGTCGGGGCTTTAGGTACCCATTCCTTTTCCGGAAGCGCTCCCATGATTTCACTGATGCCATGCATCGATATTAACTTGATGAGTGTGCCACGGTAATCTTCCGGCATCCAATCATCCGCTTCTATCTTTTCTCCTGCTTCGATTCTGGCAATAAATTGGTTTAGTTTTTCTTGTTCTGCCATATCATTTAAAAGAACGTTCATCCAATTCACCTCTCATATATCAATGTAACGTTTATATAACGTTATTATATTTTACTGTTATATTTAATGCAAGACTATTCCGTCTCTTTTTTCAAAATAAAAGGAAATTATAAGGGGATTTTACGATTCTTTTAATCAACTAAAACTTTAAACGGTGAAGATTCCACTTTAATTGACTCTGTTGGCAGCCTTCCAGTGCATCATCCAGATCATCAAATAAATCTTCTGCGACCACTGCAGTTCCTTCATGTTCATCCAAGATGACAAATGCCACTCCATCATCATTGTAATCAAAGATTTCCGGTGCATCGGCACCACACGCACCGCAAGCAATGCAAGTTTCTTGATCCACAACTGTATATTTAGCCAAGATGCCTTCCTCATTCTCTATTTCATGATTAGATCCTTCTTCTTTTCCATTAAGCTTGTGCCATGAAGGGGCTGAACCTTTGAAAATGGATCGATAAGTTCCTTTGCATTGCCGATTACAGTAGATGCTTCTCCAAACCCACTGGCTCAACTTTACTTTCCCTTCATAAATGCAGATATCCCCAGCGGCATAAATCCCCGGAATGTTCATTTCCATTCTTGAATTAACGACAATCGCATTTTTTTCAATATCAAGATTCCAGACTTTAATCGGACTCAAAGCCCGTAGTCAGCGGCATCCGCTTTATGTATCTCTTCTTCCCCTTCAATCACGTTTTCGAGCATCACATCGATTTCTTCTGCTCCACGTAATTCAATCCAGATGGAGTCATAAACTGAACGTCAGAATTCGCATGGTTTTCAACACTATGTTCATGAGCACGGAACTTCCCCCTCCGGTGTGCAATCTTTACAAGATTTGCGAAAGGCTCGAGCAATTAAAACCCAACTAATGGCACCCTCCTTTCCAGCCAGTTATAAACTAATCACTTCATCTTTCCGCTTATCAACGACCCGAATGGCTTTTCCTTCTGAGCGCGGAATGCTTTTTGGAATGTTGACAACAATATCCATCGTTACAAGACATGCAGATTTCATATGATGCTGAATCGTTTTCCTTAGTATCTCTACATCTCCATGCGTTAAGTCTTCTTCAATCTTCTTGTAGAAACCGCTTTCAATTTCAATGTGCAGTTCAACACCATCCATCTTCCCCTTCTTAACGAGATGAATCTGATAATGAGGCACAATTCCCTCCATTTGGAATAACACACGCTCTATTTCAGAAGGGAATACATTCACTCCCCTGACTATGATCATATCATCCGTTCTGCCTTTCACACGGGACATTCTTGTTGTGGTACGCCCGCATTTACAAGGTTCATGGGTAATGGAGGCGATATCACCCGTCCGATAACGAATGATTGGCAACGCTTCCTTTGTAAGGCTGGTAAAGACAAGTTCCCCATCTTCGCCGTCCTCAACTAGTTCAAGCGTGTCCGGGTTAATGACCTCGACAAGAAAATGGTCTTCTGCGATATGCAGTCCATCCTGTGCTTCATGGCATTCAATCGCAACTCCTGGCCCCATGATTTCACTTAGTCCGTAAATATCGATCGCTTTCAAATTCAGTTTCCTTTCAAGTGTTGCCCTCATTGCCTCTGACCACGGCTCAGCTCCGAAAATACCATACTCAAGCCCATTATCAGCAGGGTCAATCCCCATCTCCTCCATCTTTTCAGCGAGATTCAAAATATAAGTAGGGGTTCCACAAATGCCGCGCGGTTTAAAATCATTGATGATCGTAATCTGGCGATCGGTATTCCCCCCTGAAATTGGTACGGTGGCTACCCCCAGCTTTTCTGCACCGCAATGGAGGCCAAGTCCGCCCGTAAACAGACCATATCCATATGCGTTATGGAAAATATCTGATTTTTGACCTCCAGCGGCTACAATTCCACGTGCGACGATCGTTGCCCAGTTTTCCAAATCGTTTTTTGTATACCCGACAATTGTAGGCTTTCCGCTTGTTCCTGATGAACCATGAATACGCGTTACTTCCGCCATTGGAACTGCGAATAAACCGAATGGATAATGATCACGAAGAGTCTGTTTTTTTGTAAATGGAAGCTTTGTCACATCGTTTAGAGTTTGAATACCTTCTGGATCAAGGCCCAGCTCTTCAAATTTTTCTCTGTAATAAGAAACATTTTCATATACATGGCTTAACGTTTTCTTAAGACGTGCCAATTGTAAACTTTCCATTTCAGCACGCGTTGCCGTTTCAACTTCCGGATTGTACATTGTTTCAGTCCCCCTTAATTTTGCTCGTGTCCCATCCGACCCCTCTTTCATAACGTTTATAAAACGGGTATCAAATTATCGTTATGATTCATTTTCAAGATTAATACGTCGTTTCTACGTTGTCAATAATGTTTTTTTCAATTCTGCAAAAAATGACAGAATAAACAAAAAACATTTTCTAATTTACTAAATTTTCCGACTATGTTAACTTTAACAGTGATATTTCACTTTAACTACGGACGTTTTAAATTTGTACTATAACGAAAAGGGGGGTTATTATGGAATCGCCGGTTAAAGCGGGGCATTCACCCGCAGGTCATGACAGTGGAAACAAGTATCGTCAATTAATTGAAACGGAAGAATTCAAGGAACTGATTCAAAAGAAAAATGCTTTCATCGTACCGGCGGATTGACAGCATGGCAAAATGGTTTGGCCGTCGCAGGTGACTTTATGTCAGCCGCTTCTTTCCTGGGAATTACAGGTGCCATCGCACTGATTGGTTTTGATGGCTTTTATATGAGCATCGGGAACCTTGTTGCCTTTCTTGTCTTACTTTATCTTGTCTCGGAACCACTTCGTAATTTATGTAAGTTTACGCTGGCAGACATGATTTCAGCACGCTTTAAATCAAAAAAAGTGCGTGGGATAGCTGCGGCTAACACACTTGTCATTTCAATCTTTTACATGATTGCACAACTTGTTGGTGCAGGGGGATTAATTAAACTATTGCTCGGCATCGATTATTGGCTTTCCGTCCTTCTTGTCGGTATATTGATGACGATTTATGTAATTTTCGGCGGGATGAGGGCTACAAGCTGGGTGCAGATCACCAAAGCTGTTCTCTTACTAGGCGGTTCCGCTGTGCTGACGTTCATCGTATTTTCCCGTTTTAATTTCAACATTTCAGAGATGTTCCATCATGTTCAAACTGCAACACCGCTCGGAAAGGATTTTTTGAATCCTGGGAATAAATACACCGATGGACTTGACATGATTTCCTTTAATATGTCGCTTGTCCTTGGAGCAGCAGGCCTTCCGCATTTGCTCGTCCGCTTCTTTACAGTTAAAGACGCAGCTACTGCAAGGAAATCCATCGTATATTCCACATGGTTTATAGGGATATTTTTCATCATGACGATTTTCCTTGGTTTCGGTGATGCATCTTTCGTCGGTTTTGAGCGGATCGTCGAAGCGAACTCGGCAGGAAACATGGCCGCGCCCCTTCTTGCATTAACCATGGGCGGTGAATTTTTATTCGCATTCGTTTCTGCTGTGGCATTTGCCACGATTTTAGCGGTTGTATCCGGTCTTGTTTTAACTTCGGCATCCGCTTTTGCACATGATATATACGGTGAAATCATCAAGGAAGGAAAGATTACGGAAAAACAGCAAATACTCGTCGCCCGAATGGCTTCTGTCGGCGTAGCGGTCATTTCGATTTTACTTGCTTTATTTGCACAATCAATGAATGTCGCTTTTCTTTCAGTCCTTGCGCTTGGAATTGCTGCAAGTGCCAATTTACCGATCATCCTTTGCACAATATATTGGAAACGCTTCAACGCAACCGGAGCGATCACAGGAATGTTATTCGGGTTACTCAGTTCCATCATACTGGTCATGCTCAGTCCCAATGTATGGAATCCGGAACCTGGGATGGGTATTTTCACAGGCAATCCCCTCTTCACAATGAGCAACCCTACCATTTTCACCGTGCCGCTTGGCTTTATTGGAGCCTATTTAGGTACAATCCTGTCAACGGCAAAAGGTGAGGAAAACAATTTTCCTGAAGGACTGTTCAAATCCAACACCGGATATGGAATAAGTTCAGCAAAAGACCATTAAAGGAAGGGAGATTTCCATGACCACTCATTTAGATCAGGATATTCACGAATTGCATTACGACCAAATCAAACAGGTACTTGTCGACGAACCATATGCTTCTTTTCTCGGGATGAAGTTGACGAAACTCGGTCCCGGCACAGCTGAAGCAGAATTGATTCCAAGTGACCATATGCTCAATTCACACGGAACGGTTCACGGGGCGATTATCTTTTCACTCGCTGATTACGTGTTCGCAGCAGCCAGCAATTCATATGGAAAAATAGCAGTTGGCGTTTCAAACAACATCAATTTCTTATCAGCTGGCAAACGGGGTGAGACTTTAACTGCCAGAGCGGAAGAGATCAAGAAAAACCATAAACTGGCATGGTATAAAATAGACGTGGTAAATGAAAGGGAATTGATCGCGTCCATGGAAGCGATGGTATTCAGGAAAAATCAATATTTCGTTGACCAGGTTGAATAAGTAACGTTTGAACCGTACAAGCAATCCATTTGTCCGGTTTCCTTCCCCTTGATTTTCCAAGGATACATACTCAGAGATTTAAAAAAGGGGGATTTCCGATTCGGAATCACCCTCCCTTATAATGAATTCAATTGCCCCAACCTTATTTGCAAAGCCTTCTCCCTAGTTATTGACCGCAATACCGGAATCTATCACTTTTAACCATTCCCCACGCTCCCATTCACTTATTACATCAGTCTGATAAACTATTTTCCCTCTATTAATGGTAGCCGTGATTTGGCAAGGAAAGGTATGGCCCATATAAACGCTTTGCTTATGTTTCGCGAAAAAATTCGTTTCCGAAACTTCATGCGTACCATTAAGGGAAACGATAGCAAGGTCCGCATCCATCCCGTGCTTAATTTGTCCTTTTCTAGAAGAGAGACCAAATCTTTTTGCCGGGGCTGAAGCTGTCCACATAGCGACTTTATGAAGCGGGATATCGTGTAATACAGCCAACTCTATCAACGACATTAGCGAAAATTGCCCTCCGCTTATTCCGCCCCACGCTTCAAAAATATTATGTACGGCAGGATCTTTCAGCTCATGAGGGCATGGTGAGTGGTCGGAAGAAATCATATCGAATTCACCTTCCATTAAATGGGTAATCAATCTTTCTTGTTCTTCTCTTTCCCTTAGTGGTGGAGCACATTTTGCAACCGCGCCTTTTTCTATTAAATCATCCTGATTAAATAATAAATAATGCGGACACGTCTCAACCGTCACATCCAGTCCCTTTTGTTTGGCCGATTCAATTTTTCCGATGGCCAAACTACTGCTAATGTGGACAAAGTGCAGCGGACAGCCTGTTAACTCTGCATATGTAATGGCACGCCCCACAGCCTCCGCTTCCGCTTGCACAGGTCTTGTAGCAGCATAATCATTCGCACTGAATAGTCCATTCTTCTCTTTATCCTGCTTAAACCACTGAGTGATCGGATCACTTTCCGCATGAAGGGCCAATACCTTGCCCAATTCTGCAATTTTCTTCATTCCATGTAAAAGGGTGAAATCATCCGCTCGTTCAAACTCCTCATTTCCCGTCGCTGAGAGAAAAGCTTTAAATCCGATCACTCCGGATTTGGCGAGATCCTCTAAATCATCGATATTTCCCGGAACCAGTCCTCCCCATAATCCAAAGTCTATAACCGACTTCATCCCACCGATTTTGCCCTTTTCAAGGAGAGCCTTTCGATCGATGGTTGAAGGGATTCCATTCAAGGGATATCGAAATATGTGGTGCAGCCTCCCGCTGCCATCATTTGCGATCCTGTTTCAAAGCCTTCCCAATGAGCGCGGCCAGGTTCACTAAAATGCACATGGACATCAATCATACCAGGAAAGATATGCTGGCCATCCGCTTCATACTCTTCATTCGCTTTACCATCCAGATGATCCCCAACCTTAACAATCACCCCATCCCGGATTGCAAGATCAGCCTTCTTCACTTCATCAGGAAAAACTACATACCCATTGCGGATAATAAGATCATATATTGACATACGACAACTCCTCCAAAATAGTTTTATAAAATCAAAGAGTTCCCCTGGATGCAACCACTTTCTCCGTCTTTCCCACATACACATCGAGTGCAGCCTGCAAAGCCTCTCCCCGATTCACTTGGAACCCCTGGCGCAAAAGGACAGCTTCCAAGGAGGCCAATACAAAGAGGATGTTTTCTTTCCTACAGCTGAATCCCATGGTCCCGATCCTCCAGATTTTCCCGTGAAGCGGACCAAACGAGGAAGCGATTTCGATACTGAATTCATTCAACAGCATGGCTCTTACAGCTTCCCCATCGATTCCTTTTGGAATTTCGATGCAAGTTACACACGGAAGTTTGTTTTTCCCATCCCCGAATAACGTTAGTCCCATCGCCTTGATCCCCTCAACGAGAGCAGCTTCGTGGAGTTCATGACGGGCAAAACGCGTCTCCATACCTTCTTCAAGCACAAGGCGCAATCCTTCACGCAACGCATAAATCATGGAAGTAGCTTCTGTATGGTGATTCAAACGGCGCGGTCCCCAATAATCCTGCAACATGCTTAAATCGAAATAATTACTGGTGATCGGACGGCGGAGCGAAACCTTTTGGTTGTCTTCATCGGTCGCAATACCACGTTCCACCTTTTTGCGGGACTGGATGATCTCTTCTATTCGTTCATTATACGTAATCGGCGCCATACCTGAAGGAACGGACAAACATTTTTGAGTCCCGCCTATCAATCCATCAATACACCATTCATCCACCTTTACATCCGTTCCCCCGATGGAAGCAACCGCATCCACCACAAGCAGGACACCCAATTCACGGCAGGCCATCCCGATTTCCTTCAGTGGCTGCATACAACCAGTGGAGGTTTCCCCATGGACGATTGCTGTTATTTTAGGGGAGACTTTCTTGATTTCCTCGATGACAGCTCGAGGTTTGAACACCTCTCCCCAAGGACATTCCAACGTATGGACTTCAGCTCCGTATCGCTCACAAATTTCCACCAACAAGTGACCGAATCTTCCGAATATCGGAACCAGTACTTTATCACCCGGCTCAATGATGCTGCATAGAATCGCTTCATTCCCCGATCTTGAGGTGCCATCTATCGGGAACGCCCATTTATTTTTCGTTTGAAAAACCAAACGCAGCATTTCCATCACTTCATTCATGATAGCAGTGAATGCAGGATCGAATTGCCCTAATATCGGTGTGCTCATCGCCCTTAAGACACGCGGGTCCACTTCGACCGGGCCTGGTGTCATGATCGTTCTCATCGGTGCATTCAATTCTGAATATGCCATTTTAACCACTCCTTTTAATAAGCTAATTTATATAGTATTTCACTTAAAACGTCGATTCCCTTTTCCATATCGGCAACACTCGTAAACTCCTTAGGCGAATGGCTGATCCCACCCTTACTTGGAACGAACAGCAGGCAAGTCGGACAATAAGAACCAAATACCTGTGCATCATGCCCGGCTCCGCTGACCATATCTTGGTAAGGTATATTTTTATCTTCAGCTATCTTTCGGGCAAGGCGATTCATTTCCCGATCCATCGCGACAGGTTTGACATCCATCCATTGTGAAACCTCCAGCTTCATTTCAGCTTCTTTCGCCAAGGAATCGAGAGTGGAAAAGATCTCCTTACAAAACTTTTCAATAATCACTTCCTTGTGATGCCTGATATCCAGACTGAACTCCACTTCACCAGCAATGACATTCGGAACATTAGGTTTAACATTCATTCTGCCGACAGTCGCAACTAAACCCGGGTCCATCCCCTTCGCTTTTTTCGTTAAAAAAGAGATGAATTCCGAAGCAAAACCGACTGCATCCTTCCTATAGGACATGGGAGTGGTGCCCGCATGATCGCTCTCACCAATGATTTTGACCGCATAACGGCGCTGCCCGACAATATGGCTGACGACCCCAATCGTATTCTCATTCTTTTCAAGTACCATCCCCTGTTCTATATGAATTTCGACAAACCGTTCAATATCATCCCGGACTGGGGTTATATAATCTTCAGGTTCAAACCCTGATTTTTTCATGGCTTCCAAAAAAGGAATTCCTTCAGTATCCTTTAAATCCCTGACATGCTCAAGACTATAGACTCCTTTAATATTCCTCGATCCCCAAAACGTTAAAGGAAATCTGCTTCCTTCCTCCTCACAAAAGGAAACGACTTCAATCGTCTTCCGCGGTTTTCCATAGGCTTTATACAACCTCTTAACTGCCAGGAAACTAGCGACGACCCCATATGCACCGTCATATTTCCCTCCATCCTTGACCGTGTCTATATGAGAGCCGGTCAAAATGGTTTCACCGGAGGGGCCCGTTCCCTCAAGCCTGCCAAACAAGTTGCCTACACTATCAAAATATGTAATAAGGTTTTCTTTTTCCATCTCAGCTTTCATTGCCTGCTGAGCGCTCATCCATTCCTTGGAATATAATAACCGGGTCACCCCATCACTCTCCGTTGCCCCGAAAGATGCTAACCATTCAATCATCGAAGCAACTTCGTCCTTTTCATTTATGGACTGTTCGATTTGAATGCCCATCCCATCGCCTCCCTTCCAATATCCACTCATGTTATGAATATTCACAAATTTATGTTATCTATTATTTTACTTGCTTTCGCATATAACTTCATTGACAATTCTGTTAGTATTTCAGGGTATTTTTGTGCAAAATAACCAACGAAAAGCAATCAAATAATGCCTGTAAAGGAAGAGGGTGCAGAAAACCGTGGTAAGGGCATACGATTTCATCACTCTCCGCCCACCACGATGCAGACAAAGGTCCCTTGCAACGATAATCTTCCCACTGGCCCGATAAAGGACAAGGTGTACACCCAGAAGTTTAATGCCTATCGGTTTTTCCGACACTTCCCCCACTGCAGCCACACGAAACCAATATTGCGATAATACATCCTATTAATCATAGCTGAATCTGCATTCTTTCGAAAACGGCGTTACTCTTTTTTTCTTACTTGAAGTAACTGTGCTTTCACTCATTTTATCGCCGCCCTTATTCTCACGTTAATTTTTATAAAACCTTACACAAAAACCTATTTTTATACACCCTAACAATAAACCAAACAATGAAGTTCGTAAGATATGCCAAAGGATTTGTATGATATGATAATTAAAATCCGCAAAGCATGTGTGTAATCGTAATGATTCAAGATATACAGGACATGTAAAACCCTGAAGGTAACAGATCTTTTAACAATGCCCGCTTTAACCGGCATGAATATAATTGCCGGAGAAACAGGGAACGAACGCAAAGTCCAGACAGTCAACATGATGGATGCTCCAGATATCATCAACTTTTTAAAACCAAATGAATTCCTTGTGACCACGGCTTATCACGTAAAGGATAACCCACGCCTTTTGTCATCACTCGTCGAAGCGATGGCAAACCAGGGTTGCGCAGCCCTCGGGATAAAGACAAGTAGATTTCTAAAAGAAATTCCTGAGGACGTACTAGTTCTTGCCAATGAATTATCCCTTCCAATCATTGATCTCCCGGCAGAAATGTCACTTGGGGAAATTATCAACCATACATTACGGGGGATTTTGGATCAACGGGCAGCGGAATTGACATTTGCAATGGAAACACATAAGCAATTCACAAACTTAATTATGCGGGGGAAAGGAATACAAAAGCTCCTTGATCATTTATCGGATATGATTGGATACCCCATCATATTAATTGACCAGTATCTTAATCCGATATTCCATCCAATTTCAACATCCGGAATTATTCCAATAATCAAAAAAATGAGTGATGAAGGATTCCGATTTCATAAAACCAAAACTTCATTCATTTCCTTTTCATCTCTATCCAATAAACGAACCTATACAATATTCCCCATCTGTATGTATGAAGAAAAAATCGGCTATTTGACGATATCAGGGGAAATCAAGACTGGTGATAACCTCATAACACTGACGATAGAGCAGGCAACTAATGTCATTTCTTTTGCCTTGATGAAAGAGCATGCCCTTAAACAGCATGATCGAAATACCCGAAATGATTTCTTCCTTCATTTTCTGGATGGCAGTTTCTCCTCACAAGAGGAAATCATAAACCGGGCAAAAGAGTTTTCCTTACATAATGAACAAGCCTATATATGTGCAGTCGGAAAAATCGATGAATCCGAATCGGCCAAAAGTTACACACAGCTGCAACGAAGGGCTGATTCGATATACGAGTTTTTAGAAGATGAGCTTCGCATATCACCTAATCCCATCCATCTCTTTACAAAAGGTAAGAAATGCATTCTTTTATACGAAGTGAGTGAAGTCTTTGCCGATGTTCTCCAAACTGTCGAAATCTCGCTTAAATCATTGCAGAAGATAATATCCAGCCAGTTCGACTGCACGATTTCTTTCGGAGTGAGCCTTATGAGCCCGAGTTTTTTACAAACAAAAAACTCTTACAAAGAAGCGAACGACTCCCTTCTGGAAGGAGGTCGTTCGAAAAGGACAGAATATATCCAAACTTTCCGGACGAGGGATATTATGGAATTATTGAGAATCCTCCCCGAAGAAGACTTAAAGAACTTTTATCTTTTTGCACTACAGGGATTTCCAAAGATTTTCACCGAGGAGGAGCAATCCTTATTAGAGACATTATCCGTCTATCTCGAAACGCATTGCCAAATATCCGAAACTGCCAAAAGATTATTCGTTCACCGGAACACCGTTGTGTACAGACTCGAGAAATGTGAAGAGCTACTCGGCAAGAGCTTAAAAGATTCAGAGACCACACTCCAGATACGACTTGCCCTTCGCATTAAATCCTTACTCAATCTATAAAAACATCAGTCTCACCTCCCTTCACTTTATGCAAGTTGTCTATATCAACAGCCAAAAATTGTATAATCTAACCAATAACAATTTTCTGATTTTTAATTTTGATAATATTAATCAAAACAAAACGGCGCGATATAATACGACAACACGTTAGGAAAGGAGTTTTTTTATGAATGAAAGAATTAATAAGTCCAAGGCCTTCTTGGGTCTTCAGCATGTTCTTACCATGTATGTTGATGCCATCCTGGTGCCGATACAAATGGCAAAAAGTAGATAAAAGGATCCTGGAAGATGATTCCCCTTAGTCACTAAATGCACTAAGCGAAAAGGAGTTCACGAAGTTCCTTGGTGATACTTTTGAACATTCACCTTGGATTGCAGAAAAATCGGCTGCCAATAGGCACTTTTCACCAATAATCAACCTGCATCGATGCATGGTGGACATTGTAAGCAATTCATCAAAGGAAGAAAAGTTAATGTTAATCAGGAAGCACCCGAATTTTGGGGACAAAGTTGAAATGAGTGATGATTCTATTAAGGAACAGCGCGGCGCGGATTAATAGGACTTATAAACAGCCGTATTGGATACCTTATTTGGACATTCAGAAGAGTTCAGGAAAATTGAAAGGAAATATACCGAATTGTAATATTTATCGGAAAGGCCTGTTACAAATTTAACCATTATTGTGGATTAGGATAAAAAACTCCCCTTAGGGAACCCATTAATACCAAAGTATAATCCTATCTTTCCTAATCCACGTTTGCTTTCCATCTCTTAACCTTACTATGTAATATGATCATTTCCGATACCAACAATTTACCCAACTTTATAACTGTTCCATTTTTTCCTTGCTTTCCGAATAAATACCTCTTTATCATTCCAACTAAAATCAATTTTGATTTCCCCCCTCTACTTAATGAAGTAGAGTAATTAAAAATAACCTCTTAAAACACATAACAAAACCCCACCTGTTCCCAATAGCAACTGGTGGGGTTTCTAACTGGCTTCTACATCTACATCAACCTGGAGGTCCATCTTGTGCAATCACGCCCTTTCGTTTATACGGCTAATTTACTGTATTCATCCAACTGATCTTTAGTTAAGTTTTTGATGAAGTGGTCGAAATTTATCGACTCTATTTCATACCTTTCACAAATCTTTAAATAACTTTCATAGGCTTTATCCTGAATATTCATCATCTTGACTCCTCCTCCTGTTATATAACAATAAATTTAACTTATTAATAATATATAACAACCGTAATTTCCCGTCAATGTATTTTCTGAAAATTCGGTAAAATTTTTATTCTTTTAGTATTTCCCATATTGTTCTTAGCTAACCGTCCTATAAAGGAAAAGCCGCCTTAGCGACAGCCCCGATCAAAAGCTAATTCACACGTTATTTCTTTAAAGCAAGAAATAGAATGCTGTTACATTAGCGGCCATTTGAACAGCGTAAAAAACCAACTCTCCATAAAGGAAAATTGGTTTTTTTCTTTTGAACTATAGATTATCTAAACAATGCAGTCGGTTTTGTAACTGCTGCAAGCACACCAGGTACACCTGTGTTTTCAGTTGTACCACGAATAACTCCACCTAAAATTTAGCGCGTCCAAGGGAGAACCCACAGGGGCAAAGGGCGACGGGAAGGCTCCCTTACCGCCCGTGGAAAGTGAGTGCCTGGCATGCAAAATAATGATTCCGGCAAACTCGATCATTATCAGGTTTGTCTACAGTCTAAGCAGGTACTCCGGCCTGCTATTCCTTTTAATGATTAACTGAACAGCGCCCTGTTCGCTCCCTTTTTTGAAGGGATGGGGTTGGAAGTATTTCTTTTTGTAATATAGGTCCGTATGTATCGACACGTCGATCTCTAAAGAATTGCAGCATTTTTCTAGTCTTTTCTATCTCTTTTAAATCAATTTCTTGCACAATAATTCCTTCTTCATCATCAAGTGAAGCTAAAATATTCCCGAATGTATCGCTAATGAATGAACCGCCGTAAAAATTCATGTCCTTCTCCTGGCCCACTCGATTTGTCGCAGCAACAAATACACCATTAGAAATGCCATGAGCAGAAATTGCCTTTTCCCAGGATGATCTTGTTGATATCTCGGGATGATCTGGCTCTGAACCAATAGCGGAAGGATAGAATAATATCTCTGCACCTTGTAAGCTCAAAATTCGGGCTACTTCTGGAAACCACTCGTCCCAACAAATCCCGACTCCTATTTTTCCATAAGCCGTTTCATAGACAGGATACCCTGTATTGCCTGGAACGAAATAATATTTTTCATGATACTGGGGACCATCCGGAATATGATTTTTTCTTGTAATTCCTAAACATTCTCCATCAGCATCAAATACAGCTGCACTATTAAAATAAATACCGGCACCTGCTCTTTCGTAAAAAGGTACAATCAAGACAATTGCTAATTCCTTTGCTAATTCAACCATTTCAGCTAATCCACCGCTATCTACGTCTTCAGCTAAATCATAATTTTTCACACTGACCGTTTGCGGAAAATATTGCGAAGAAAATAATTCCTGTAAGCAAACGATTTGTGCACCTTTATTTACTGTTTCTTTTATTTTCTCTATCGTTTTTTGAATATTTTGCTCAATGGATTCTCCGCAACGAATTTGAATAAGGCCAACTTTTACTTTTGACATCTTCTCACTACCTCACTTTTATTATTTTTTATCTTATACAGTTTGAACGACCTGGTTTTCATATACGATCTTTCCATCCATGATCGTCATCTTCACTTCTGTTTCAAGAATTTCCTCTGTTGATATGCTAAATAAATTTTTATTTAATACAGCGATATCCGCTATCTTCCCTGCTTCCAATGTGCCTAATTCATTTTCTCTAAATGACCCGAATGCCGGTATGGCCGTGTAGTATTTTAACGCTTGTGCCAATGTTACTCCTTCCGACTCTTGCCACGCCTTCCCGATTAAATCTTTTCTGGTGATTGCCTGATAAATACCCATCATAGGATTTAGGGGCACTACAGGAAAATCTGTACCAAAGGCAATTTTAGCACCAGTATCCACTAGTGTTTTGATAGGATAATAGAGAGGTTGTTGTTTTTCACTGATCCTGGCTGTATATGCCTCACTTTCCATTAATTCAATGTGTTTAGGTTGAAAGGAAGCGATTACATCCAATTCCTTAAAGCGATGAACATCATCCGGATGCAATACCTCCACATGTTCAATGACATGTCTAGCGTCTCTTTCTCCATTTACGTTTTTCGCTTCTTCAAATGCATCCAATGCTAAGCGGACTGCACCGTTACCAATTGCATGGAAACGAATTTGAAAATTTTCCTTATCTGCCTTTTTTACTAATTGTTTAATTGTTTCAGCTGGATAAGTTGTTCCGCCTTTTGTATCTGGACGGTCTTTGTAATGATCCAATAAAAAAGCAGTATGACTTGTCACAACACCATCTATAAATTGTTTTAATCCAGAAAAGGTGAGCTTGTCTGACTGATAATTTGTTTGTAATTCCTTTGCGGCAGCTAAATCCATTTTTAACTCCGGCGAAAAGTGAATTCTGGTTGTAAGTAACCCTTCTCGCTCAAATTCCTTAAAAATTTTAAGATCGTCTAATGGATTTGGCGCAATTTTAGCTCCATATAAATCATTAACGGATGTAATTCCCAATCTTTTTGTTTCATTAAGGAAACCTTGGAATAGTTTTACACGTTTATCTTTCGGTAATTTGTATGCATGCTCTGATGCATACCCAATTGCCTGTTCAAATAGGAGGCCTGTCAGTTCCCCATTTTCATCTTTTCCAATTTCTCCATATTCCGGATCTGGGGTATCCTTCGTTAATTGAATCATTTCCATTGCTTTACTATTGATCCATGCGTAATGCACTTCTGCATTGAATAATAAAACAGGGCGATCACTAATATATTTATCTAGTGTTGTTCTATGTGGCAGCACTTTGTTCTTCCAATTGGTATGATCCCAACCCACGCCGAATATCCACTCATCATTTGGTCTCGTTTCTGCAAATTCACCTACTATTTTGGCTGCATCTTCTTCTGAATCTGCATCAAATAATTTGGCACTGTCCTTCTGTAAAATGCTTCCCATCATAATGTGCATATGAAAATCATGGAATCCCGGAATAATTAGTCCGTCATCCATGTCATACACTTTTGTTTGATTTCCAAGGAATGACATTACATCTTCTTTAGAACCGATTTTAATAATTTTATTATCTTTAATAGCGATAGCTGCTTTTATTGGCTCATCTTGTAACCCAGTGAAAACATGTTGACCAGAAAGAATGATGTCTGCATTTACCATTTTTATCCTCCTCAATGAATATAGCTTTTATGCTTGAATTTCTTTTTTAATCGCACTATCAATAGAAAGCTCTGGTGGCCGTTTACTAAACATTTTCGTATTAGAAAGGAGCATGATGAAACCAATTCCAAACCATCCTAGTCCGAGTAAAAGTGCCTTTGAATCAAGACTAGTCCATAACCAAATTGTAAAACCAGTACCAATCAGCGGCAATATTAGGTACTTCAGTGTGTTAATTCCGTTTCGCTGTTTTTCTTTAATAAAATAATGGGAAATAACCGAAAGATTAACAAACGTAAATGCCACGAGCGCTCCAAAGTTAATAAAGGATGATGCTGTCACTAAATCAATAAATAACGCAGATAAAGCAAAAATGCCCACTAAGATGATGTTGTGTGTTGGAGTTTGAAATTTTGGATGAATATGACCAAAAATTCGCTTTGGAAGAACTCCATCTCTCCCCATCGCATACAAAAGTCGCGAAACACTTGCATGAGCTGATAAACCAGACGCCAGCCCCCCGGTAATATAACCTGCTAGAAAAATAGATTGAAATAAATTACCCCCGATGTACATAGCAATTTCCAAGGAGGCGGAATCTGCATCTTTAAAGGCTTGGAAATTTGGGTAAACAAGGTAACTGATGTATGAGATGGTGACAAACAGACCTCCCCCTATTAATGCGACGAGGAAAATAGCCTTTGGTATTTTTTTTTTAGGATTAATGGTTTCCTCTGAAAATGTAGTAACAGCATCAAATCCTAAAAAGGATAAACATAAAATGGAAGATCCCGCTAATACTAAAGATAGTGGTATATCACCATTCACAAATGGAGAACTCATGAATAATGTTCCTGAACCCATTCCGTTAAGTAACCCTTTAATTGACAAGAATGTAAATATAACTATTATTAAGAATTGACAGGCAACTAGTAAAAGATTTATTTTTGTTGCTATTTTCACTCCAATTATATTTACAGTGGTGATTAAAATTACAAAGCCAATTAACCAGACGGAAAAAGGAACGGATGGAAAATATGCGTTTAAGTAAATGGCGATTAGTAATCCATTGATCATTGGCAAAAATAAATAGTCCAATAATATAACCCAGCCTACTAAGAAGCCAAGATGAGGGTTTAGAGCCTTTTGAGTAAATGTATATGCAGAACCAGCAACAGGATAGGCCTTAACCATTTGACCATAACTATAGGCTGTAAACAACATACCAACTAAAGCTATAATATAAGCAGCTGGCACCATCCCTTTCGTTATTTCCGCAACCACCCCATAAGTAGAAAAAACTGTTGTAGGTGCCATATAAGCCAATCCAAATAACACTAAAGGAAATACTGTTAACGTACGTCTTAATTTTGCATTCTCCATGTATCACTCCACCCTTATTCGTGATTAATTAACTAATATGCAAATACCATACCAAGCGGAGATTGATTATTTAACGATTTAATTACCGGTATATTTTAAATATTTACAATATACAGATTATTTAATAGATTAATAGTTTTATGCAATATTGCACCAATTATTTAAGATTGCATAAATACTCGTTAGCTATGAAGATGTCTCACCGTGTATTCTGGTTGATACGAATAAGGTTCGAAATAAGCTACGTGCCGTAATGGCGTCATCAATAAATTGTATCTGGTATGACACGCAAATCTCGCGATTGTTTAAGATGGGATTAATGCTTATTGCGACATTTTTCCATTGAAATAGCCCTAAGAAGGACGATTCGAATTATTAGATTTTAATTTCCCGAATTCTCACATATAGAGAAAAACCCTCAAAACTTATTTATTTATGAGAAAGAGACCCCGAATCAAACAACATCCCTCCCCTTGAAACTACATTATTCGACATCAACTTGGTAACCCAAGCCTTTATTGCAATCTTTTTGCCACTTCTTAATTAAAGAATCAGTACAAGTTTTAAGGGTGTTATACGCATCCTCGGATATCAACCCATCTTTTTTATGCTTGTCAAGTAACTTGTTAAACCTTTGAAGGTGCTTGACAATCCTTTTGGCTGCTTCCAGTTTTTCAAAACGGACCACTGTATCCAAATGTGCCTGTAGTGAACGGGCAACACCATGGTTGACAATTTCCCCATCTTCTTCGAATTGCTCAACAAGTGTCTTTATATAGGATGCATTTATAAACGTGGGATCACGGAATACTTCCTTCCCTTCGAACAAATTCAACAAGATCTTCGTTTCATTAATTTCCGTTTCTGGAATCTCGAGGAGATTTTTATCCAAAACGACCAAGTCCGCTTTTTTGCCCACTTCAATAGAGCCTCTTTCATCCTCTGCGAAAATCACATTAGCCCCGTTGATTGTATAGCTAGTAATCATCTCCTCGAGAGATGCTTTTTCCTTAGGCCATAATACTTTCTTTAGATCGGTTTGATCAGTTTTGTCCCGATCCAATCTTGTTATCCCTACCTCTATTCCTGTAAAAGGCCGGAAGTCACTTAGAAATTCACTGGTGGAAGGAAAATCACTTGATGAAGCAACGGGTATTCCGGCTTCAAAATAGCTATTCATCCGATTAAGATTCTTCAACTCTTCAACTCTTATATCACCATACCAATCATTACCAAACCAAGCGGGCTGAGGAACAGGTATTACCCCTAAGTCCTTAAACCGGGAAACATCATCTTCCCGAACCCAGTCGAGATGGGTAATCACATGTCGGGAATCTCTTTTTCCATTTACTTCAGCTGCATATTCAAAAGCGTCCAAAGAATTACCACTGGGGTAAAATCCCTGATTGCCAATCGCATGGATATAGACGCGGAAACCCTCTTTATCTAAAGCAGCCACGGTCTCCTCTAAGATTTCTTGATCCCAAACCAATTGCTTGTCACCGACGCCGTCAGAAAATATTTTAATTGTATCTATTTTGTACAACTCTCCTTGATATTTGTCACGCGCTTCTTTAAATCTCCCAATCTGCTCTGTCCCTTTGGTTTCATCAGCCCATAACCCTAAATCGTATCTTAAGGTCAATTTCCCTGCATTGTCCAGATCTTCAAATGCTTTAAGCAAATCTTGGTTATTAATTTCTACAAAAAACTAATTGTGGACTAACCCTATAGTCGCTTCTCTCTCCTTTTCAACGCAAAGAATCATAACTTGAACAGTAGATATTAATTTTAAGATAAAAAAGTTACCAGCTTGGCAAAAAAATAAGTATAAGAATGTAATAGATTGGATAAACTAATAAAAAAGGAGTGGGAGATTATGGAGACTAAAATTAAAGAAGGAACAAAAGAAATGTGGAGCGAAATTAATGAATGTATAGCTCGGAAAATTAATGAAAAACATGATTTATCTTTTCAAAAGAAGAGCAATGATAATTATATGAATCTATATATTCAAACAGCAGTATTACACACCTTATTTGAACTATCAGATGAGTTCAGGAAAATCGAACGAAAATATAACCGATTGTGATGCTGGAAAGCTCATGCACTAAAAAATTCAACTTAATGGTGGATTAGGATTAAACTCTTTAAGGGAGCCTTTTAATCCTAATCCACGTTTTTTCTTTCCAGCTTTATTACTTCATCATTACCGCTGCCGACAATTTGACTAACATCAACTGTACCATTTGTTTTCCTTCCCTATAAATCCTTCTTTTCATTCCAACTATAATCCATTTTTCAATCTTACATTAAAATAAAAGAAAAGATTATTCGTCAATCAAGACAGTATACTTAAGCTTAAAACACCTGACAAAACCCTACCTTTTCCTATTAACCACTGGTGGGGTTTCTACATCTACGTCAACCGGGAGGTTCCTCTTTTGCAATCATGCCGGAGAAAATGGGTTCAATGTGTAAAGTAGTTTTTTAATGGAAGATTTTCAAGGGAGTTGTTTTTTTATGGTACGCTGTGTCTAAAACTATTATTTGTTGTTTTATAAATCACTAAAATCTTGTATATTTAATATAACTTACTGATTATTGAATCGAATGATCAGTAACAGCTCGGAATAGCTTCATAATTAACTAAAATCATTGAATGTAAATATTTTTGAAAGAGAGCTGAAAGCCGATGTTGTGGTCACCGCTATTCGAAAATGATGTACCTGCAGTTATTCTTCCTTAACGGTAGAAAATTGCATCTCCGTTAAGGACTGGGAATGTTTAGTTAAAACGGAGGGTGCAAAATGAAAAACACTATATTAGGTTCTTTATATTTATCACTCGCTGCTAGCATTTGGGGCGGGATGTATGTTGTGGTAAAAGTTGTGGTAGACGTTGTTCCACCACTTGAATTAGTATTATTACGATATGTAATTGCGATTTTAGCATTGCTAACTATTGGTTTCATAACAAAACAATCTTGGCGGATTGAAAAACGAGACTGGCTTTTGGTTTTCATTATAGGACTTGTTGGAAACACAATATCTATCGTAACCCAGGAAGTCGGTACGCTACTATCTACTGCACAAATGGGAGCCATCATTACTTCAACAACACCTGCATTTATGGTGATATTTGCACGTATCGTTTTAAAAGAAAAGATTACTTTTAAAAAATCAATTTCTGTTATTTTAGCGACGATCGGTGTCGGTATCATTGTCGGAAATGCCCATATCGGCTCATCTCACCAACTTGGGGGCGTATCACTGCTTTTTGCTGCATTAACTTGGGCACTCATGTCTGTTCTAATTAAACGTGTACCTGGGCAATATTCACAAATTGTTATAACGACATATGCTGTGCTTGTGGCAATTGTCATTTTAACACCTATTACGATTAGTCGATTAGATGAGCTTGATTTTCAAGCAATCATGCATCCATCCATATGGGCCGGTCTTTTATACTTGGGCGTTATTTCTACAGCATGTGCCTTTTTACTGTGGAATCGCGGACTGCAAATGCTTACCGCATCAAGTGGTGGATTATTTTTCTTTTTACAACCTATAGTGGGAACTTTTTTAGGTTGGTTAATACTAGGTGAACAAATCGGCTTGTCTTTTTGGATAGGTACAATATTAATTTTTATTGGTGTGTTATTAGTCATTCGGGAAGAATGACATATTAAAAAGTTTATTAGAGTTATATTTTAAAATGTACCCTATAGAGCAGTCACTTTAAAAAGGGCTGCCTATTGATATTATCCCCTTAAAGTAGACAGTGTAAAAAGTCCATGAAAAAACATGGATGTTACACTATTACTTGGAGGGGATTTTAATTATGGCTAAAAAAGGGGATAAATTTCAAACTTATTCAAAGAATTCAAGATTCAGGTTGTCCAAAATTATTAAATAATGAGGGTAGCCTAGTCTTTTTTTAAGCTATCTATTTGACGGGGGTAAGTCCATACTGCTTGTAAAAGTTTAGGATATTGCTAATTGGCTTATATTCCCCTATTATTGTGATATTCTATAGAGGGAGGTATTTTATGACAAAAAATACGTATGTTTTTAAAGTGTTTTTGGTTTTGGTGTTTCCCGTATTTACCTTTATTTATTTAAGCGGCAGTTTCGGAATGATCCCTGCAGCTCTAGGGGGCTTGATTTTACTTATTGCCTTAAGCACTCTTTTATTTTCACGAAAATAAAACAATGGTACTCATTAAAAACAACCGTTGTTTCTTTTATATTTTATAGACTCCCTTCTTTAACGTCGGTGCCTTCGAAAGCCAATCCCAATTTCTTTCGGTACACATTACTTGATTTTTCGTAATCAGAAAACCATCTTCAGCATACTCGATCGCCGGCTCTAGAACTTCAGCTAACATGCGTGTTCCTTCAATATCTCACCCCAACCGTCTACCATCCCAGGAACTGTAAGTGCGCTTCTTCCCCCGCGAAAAGGGATCTTCTTTTCCCCTCTATATGCTTCAAGATTGACATTTCTTCTGGAGCGTCCGCTTCCATTATTAGCACGAGTTTTCCGTCCTTCTTTTCATATATAAGCCAGAAAGTATCTCCACCAAGCCCGGTCATATGCGGATAAACTACATCCAAACAGGCACTGACTGCCACTGCCGAATTAAAAGTCCCCCCTTTTTCAAGAATTTTAATTCCTGCCATCGATGCAAAAGGGCTTTCCACCTTAATTTTCGTCCCAATTATCGATTGGGTCATGCATTTATTCTTTTTATTTATTTTATATTTTGGAAAATTTATGACAATTGTATTATATCTTGTTCTTGTTCTTACGTAATTCAAATTTTAGTTTCCAAGACAAAAAGTGCGTTTTTTTAAATTCATCAGCCTATTTTATTAAAAAAAGATAGTTATTTCGTTCGTTACGTAATTATTATTAAAATTTTATATACATTTCGAAAGCACTTTTGTTATCATTAATCCATGATCCTGGAAATAAATCCTAAATTTTAAAACATGGAGGAATCGTTTTGAAAAATCCATATAAGGAATTAACTGTTGGGATGATGAGGACGGGGATTTTAGGTTTCGGCGGCGGGCCATCTGTCATCCCGCTCATCCGCCACGAAGCAGTTTCCCGTTATCACTGGCTCGACGATGATGAATTCGGGGACACTTTGGCGATTGCCAATACACTCCCAGGACCGATTGCCACTAAGATGGCAGCATATCTTGGTTATAAATTAAAAGGCTGGCCTGGAGCCATCGTCAGCGTGGCCGCTCACGTTTTACCTTCATGCATTGCGATGGTTTTCTTGATTGCATTCATTAATGTTTTAAGTAATTCGGCAATGATCAGTAATATGATCGCTGCTGTAATGCCGGTTGTCGCTGTCATGCTTGGTCAAATGGCTTATGAGTTTGGCGAAAAGGCGGTAAAAGGGTTAGGAAAGGTGCTCGGAATCACCTTTTTTGCGATTTCCTTTTTGCTTCTGCAGGTCATTTCCCTGCATCCGGGTATCGTCATTATGATTTTCCTTTTATATGGGGCGTTCCATTTTAAATTAAAGGAAAGATTGAAAAATAAAAAGGTTAATAGGAAGGAGGAATCCGCTTAATGGGTCTTATTATCCCAATAGGAGTTGCTGTTTTTCTAGCGTTTTTCATTGCCAATATTCTTGGTTATGGCGGAGGTCCAGCCTCGATTCCGCTTATGTATGATCAAATCGTCACCCGTTATGGCTGGCTTGATAATGCCGAGTTCTCACAAATGCTTGCTTTAGGAAATTCACTCCCAGGGCCGATCGCCACGAAAATAGCCGCATATGTCGGATATGATGTATATGGCTGGCCAGGATTTCTAGTCGCATTGGCAGGCACGATCATCCCTTCAGCCGTGGCTTTGATATATTTATTAAAAATCCTACGAAAATACAAGCAATCGCCTATCGTAAAAGGCATGTCCCTGCTCGTACAGCCCGTGATCGCGATCATGATGTTATTGCTCACCTGGAATATGGCCGAGGATGCCGTAGGTTCCATCGGCTACATCCATTCAATCGTCATCGCTGGATTGGCCTTTTTGGCCCTAGGTAAATTCAAGATCCACCCCGCCTTCGTAATCATACTTGCCTTTGCGTACGGCGGCTTTATCATCCCGCTCACATAATAATAAAAAATCCACCTATATAGGGGGATTTTTTCATTTAAAGCTTCATGCCCATCCGGCTTTTATAACGTTTAATGAGAATTTGGCAATCAACGCTGACAACACCGCCGACCGCATACAGCTTCTGATTGAGAAAACGTTCCATCTCCTGGTTATCAGTAAAGATTCCGTGCATATGGAGTTTACTCGGACCGGTCATATGATATAAACTCGTTACAGCCGGTTCACTTTCTAATTGCTGTGCGACTGATTCCAGATATTTAGGTTCAACCTCAACGTTAAAGAATGCCGAAACATGGATGCCGACCTTAGCTGGATTTATGACCGCAGTGAACCTCTCAATCACACCGTTTTCAACAAGATGATTGATTCTCATCTGAACCGCAACCCTGGAGAGCTCCACTTTCTTCGCTAAGTCGGTATACGAAATTCGCGCATCTTCATGTAAAACCGATATGATTTTCTTATCGATCTCATCAACTTTCAAGCTGGGAATCTTAAAGTCCTCTGCCATCCTACGTAGCTCCTTTTCGATTTCTTTATTCCATTATCGCAGAGAATACCAGCGGGTCACAACAATCTTCCTTTTTACTTTAAAAATTAAGCTTCATTATGAAAACGGCGGATTTTATGAATGATCAATAGCCAAATATATAAAAACTGATACGTGTAATGGCAAGCTAATTTTGGCAGCCCCTTTTCAATAGGCTCCCTCCAACTCATCCGCTTGAACAAGGAAAGGAACATCCACAAAGTTATCTCCTGTCATATAGCCATTTCCGTTTAAGGAGTGCTCAGGAAATGTCTCATTCCCATCCTTATCATAAAAATTTATAGCCAATTGTATCAGGTTGTTAAATTCAGGGAAGTCACTCTGCCGATCTTCTACCTGAAGTTTTACATACTGATCCATAAGCTCCCTCCAATTTTCAGGATACCTCCCGACTCCGTACGTTTTTCCATTAAGCGCAATGCTGTGCATCATTTCTATTCCAGGTTGATAGGTAGCTATGCCATCCGATACCATAAAACCTCTATCTTTTTTCATAAAAACCCTGATTTCGGAAATGTCATCTTTCGGATCCATATTCCACATGATCAAAGATTTTTCTTCTCCATTCCAAACCTGTGGCTGACCGCTATTTTCCACAGAAGCCACTCTCCATTTATTGCCCTTCCAGACCCAAAAGCTCATCCCATACCCATTATCTACGTTAATAAAGGGGACAAACACATGTGTATTATCCAAAAATATTTGATCTTGTATGACCCTAGGCTGAGCCTCAGAGAAGTTTGAGTTTATTCGTTCGATGACTTGTCTGTCCGATATGAAGGGTTCCGGCTCTTTTGGAAATCGAACAAATAAAAGGATACCTCCAATCGATATAACAGCTGTAATGAAAACAATCATTTTTGTTTTTTTAGTCATCCTTCTAACGCACCTCCAGTCAAAATGGATTCCTCTAGCCTGTAGTAAACCTGATGCCCTTTATTAGGTGTAATCAGTAGACCCTTTCCATCTTCTTCAATGAAAATGAGTGTTTCAAGACCTCTTCCTTTTTTAGGAACGGTACCTGTCAAAATATAAGGGAACATTTCTTTGTACCCGCTATCTTCATTGATTCCGTAATACCAAGATTCACTCTCGGTCTTTTTTTGTTTCATCTTGTTCATTTGTCTTTCCAGCTCTTCTTTATTCAAAGTGACTTCTTTGGAGTTCGGATGCGTCGCCATCAGCGAAGCCCTTTTAATGTCCATCATATATGTAGATATGTCAGCCTTAGGATACATCATTTCATCCAGCGGTATGGCTAAAAGTGAAGCACCCAAAAAGATGAAATTCGATAAGAATCCGAGCCAGGCAAATCGACGGAATCGCTGCCACCGCCCTTCATTTCCTTTCCTTCTCAATAACCATGATAAGAGAGCAACTCCTATAGGGATAATGGGTACACTAACCACCTCATCTGATAGATTAAAAGTAAAACTAAAAGTGATCATTCCTAGTACAAACACAACGAGAGCCTTCCATGCCTTAGGAGAACTTTCTTGTTTTTTATAAATAATGGCAAATGCTATACCAATCAGCATGCAACTGAATGCAATAAGGATTAAAGAGGGTGCATGCATATATTTCTCTGCGTCAAATATTCCATTCATTCTATCTAATACTCTCCTTTTAATCGACTTCCTTCATACGAACCCCTAACTATACCATATATCCCTTTTTTTGTAACTAAAGGGCAATAAAGTATGACTGCAAACCCCCTCCTCATCAATTTAAGGCGGGGGTTTTACAGCCCGTTTAATGCGAGATAAAAGTTTATGAATATCAATGTACCCATCATCAATCCTTTGTTTGAAAGGTCTTCGTGATATTTTTGTATTCCTCATCATTGAGAATGCCCATTTTTTTGAATATTGCGGAATAAGCCATTATTTTTTTTTGTGTACGGTTTGTACAACTCATATGAATCAGCTCCTTTTTTTACATAGTATTCAATCGCAACAAAATGTTTCCTATACACAAAACATTTTGTGTAGACTAAAATGAAAAAACTGCCGTTTTTTATCGGCAGTAATACGTGATTAAAATAAGGTTCGCCGCGTTCTTTTAAATTTTATTCAAACCTGTTCCGTGGTAACCTTGAACCTGAAAAAGCTGTGAAACTTCTTCTAAAATTCGGCTCTCGAATTCCCCTTGCTGTAGAAGGTTTCTCACCGATTCTAAAAATAATGAATGATAGCATGGAAGATAATGGTCCGTTACTATCCAAAGTGTTATATATTCCCCAGTAGATTTTGCACAAAAAAATTCATAGTTTGTTATTTGTAGGAAGTGCCCAAATACAAACTGATTCCCATGTCCATATATCAAAACAAAAAAATGGCGGTTCGGGTCCATTAAAGTCCTTCTTGCAACCTGTCATCATTCGGATTATCGTTGTTTAAGAGGATGCGAAGAAATTGAAAAAAACTGCATACTTTCTTCATACTTTTTTGCTAAACTTACTCCATCAAATAAGAAGGTGAATATTTTGAAAATCTCCTTTAAGTTGGGACTATGTATTTTTGTTTGCATTTTTTTGATGGAAACCGTTTCCATGATTTACTTACATAATAAAGTGATCCATTCCCGTATCAATCAAGAATTGGAATCACTGAAGGCCCGTGGCAATAGTCATCGTGATGTGTTGGAAATCACTTATTCAAACTCAACCCTTCAGCATATCGCCCTGATGGAATCACATACAGATACAGATGTCGTGATAATGAATACAAGAGGAGATATTCTGATATCTTCCGAAAAGGTAAATGGGGGAATGAAAAAAATCTTAGAAAAAAAACTCCCCCAAGTACCACGAAAGGGTCTCATCATCCAATCAAGTTGGAAGGATGAAAGGTATATAGCCACCGTTACGCCATTTATCAGTGATAAAAAAAATGAAGGCTATATCTATATGTTCAAAGATACGAGGGATGTTGAAGATTTAATCGCTCAATTGAATAGACATTTCCTCTTTGCAATTGTTTTGCTCCTTTTCTTCATGATTATCACCATTTATTTTCTTTCAAAAGCTTTGACTAGACCGCTTATTGCGATGAAAGAATCGACCACCAAACTCAGTAAAGGGAATTTTTCAGTGGCTGTACCAGTACGATCTCATGATGAACTTGGGGAACTTGCCCAATCCATTCAAAGCTTGGCTAATGAATTGAACTATTTAAAGAAGGAACGCAATGAATTTTTGGCAAGTATCTCTCATGAACTGCGAACGCCGCTAACTTATATAAAGGGCTACGCTGATATTGCCCGCCGAAAAGAATTGGATGCATCCGAAAGATCACGATACTTAGAGATCATCCATGATGAATCCCAACGATTAAATAGATTATTGGACGAACTATTCAATATGGCTAGAATGGATGTAAATACATTTACGATTTCAAAAGAAACCGTACAGCTCTCTACATTCCTGCAAACCATTCATGAAAAAGTGTTACCAGCTTTTACAAATAAAAAAATTCAATTGCACCTGGTATGCAAGGATCATTTATTTTTAGATATTGATCCCTCAAGGTTTGAGCAAGTTATTCTTAACCTGCTGGATAATGCACTGAAGTACTCGAACGAATATACAGTCACTACCATCAAAGCCACTGAATCGCTTAGCAGTATTTCCATCTCTATAATCGATCAAGGGGTTGGCATTCCAAGTGAAGATATACCCCATATCTTTGACCGATTATATCGTGTCGAGAAATCACGCGCTAGAGATACCGGTGGATTCGGATTGGGGCTCTCCATCGTCAAGCAATTAGTGGAAGTTCAAGGTGGAACCATTTCCGTTAAAAGCAATTTGGAGCAAGGAACGTGCTTCATTATCACATTTAAGGAGATAAAATATGAAGACAGTGGTTCTGGTCGATGATGAACAGAGAATGCTTGATCTTATAGAGCTATACCTTATACCTCACGGATATACTTGCATTAAGATGAAATCTGGACATGAAGCCTTACTGTTCTTAGAGCATGAACATGCTGACATTGTCATTCTTGATGTAATGATGCCTGAGATGGATGGATGGGAAACATGTGAAGGGATCCGGGGTTTTTCCAATATTCCCATAATCATGCTCACCGCCCGGGATGCTGCAGAAGAAATGGTGAAAGGGTTGAAAAAGGGTGCGGACGATTATGTAACGAAACCCTTTAATGAAGATGTTTTACTTGCCAGAATTGAAGCTGTTACACGAAGAGTACATAATCACCAAGGTGTGTTCTTTAAGGGGATACATTTAAATGAATCCGCTTATGAAGCGCATTATGATTCCAAAACCATCCCATTAACGCCAAAAGAGTTTTCCATGTTGTGCTTGTTTTTAAAATCCCCTGACCAAGTGTATTCCAGGGATCACCTGCTTTCGACCATATGGGGATTTAAAACGGATACGGAAGATCGGACAATCGATTCCCATATTCGCAATATTAGAGAGAAATTGCGCCATGCAGGTTTTCCAGTAGACCAACATTTGAAAACGGTCTGGGGCATCGGATATAAATGGAGTTCTGTGGATTGATATGGATTTCATTTCTGATGCATTAGCAACCAGCGGACCCTTTTTCATTGCTGTAAGTTTAGTATTGAACATATTGATTAGCGTTCTTGGTTTTATTCCAAGCGTATTCATCACGGCTGCCAATATCACCGCATTTGGATTTGAAAAGGGATTGATCCTTTCTTACATGGGAGAAATTGCCGGAGCAGTAGTCAGCTTTTGGTTATATCGAAAGGGCTTTCAAACTTTCAAACCCAAATTCATGAAGAACCGGTGGGTCATGCAGCTGCAAAAGTCACAAGGCTACCATGCATTTTGGATGATTCTGATGCTTAGAATCCTACCTTTTATACCATCCGGCGTGATCAACCTTACAGCAGCATTAAGCGAGACGGGCGTGATGACTTTCTTCCTCGCCACATCCATCGGAAAACTGCCTGCCCTCCTTGTCGAGGCGTACTCGGTGACACAAGCAATGAAGGCTTCAAACGATGTAAAGATCGTTCTAGTATTATTGATTTTGATCATCGCACTCTTGTATTACTTTAAAAGAGGTAAGAATAAAGAAATGTAATGAAATAGTAGAAGACCATGTAAAAAGAAGACTATTTGATATTTTCATTAAAATAAATAATGTTAAACATTATATAAGGATAGATAAAAATTGAACCTAATCAGCTTTATCTATCCTTATTTGTAGTATTACAACATTATGATTTGACACGGATAAATCAATAATTTCGTTATTCAAGAAATGCGCCCGATTTTCAGCTTATAAATATAAATTAAAGAATTGCTACTTTATTTAACGATCAACCAATCGGTAAAATTTACCTTATACACAATTCTGTACAAAATCTAGTAAATGCAATCAATGTTCTTAAAACCTCTTTACCGCTTTACATTTTTACTTTCTTATTGTTTTCTAGAGGCACAGGATCAATACTCTGATCATTAGCTGTCAAATCGATCCCGTAGTCCTTTGCGAATACCATGTGCGTTTCTACTAGAACCTCAGCTGTATTTTCATCTAAATTAAATACTCTGGCGCCGCGCAGTCTGTTCCTTTCAGCTCCTGGCAGACCATAAGCGCCGAACCCGGTACTTCCCGCATAACCAAGCAGGATTCCGTAATAATTACCTACATAAGTGTTTATATGATCATGTCCGCAAAAAACGCCCTTGACATCGCCTCTCTCCAGCATCGCTGAAAACAGCCCCCCGTTAATTGGTCCCATACACTCTTCTTCATTTCTTTCTCCTACTATATTATGCTTTTTAACGGCTACCTCATGATTGGAGTCAGCTCTTTGATCTACGCTCGCATACCACATAAACCTATGTTCCCACAGAGGAATATGGATGAAAGCGAGTGAAGGAATTTTTTTCTGCCATTTTCTCTCTAATTTTTTTGACGTCTCATAATACCAATTCACCTGATTAATACGAAGCCAGTCCCAAGTCGGATATCCTTGGAAATCTTGATTTGCAATGGTTTTTGGCGCATATCTTCCACTGTCAAGAAGCCAGAGGTTGAAAGCTGCCTTTTTTCCTTTTGAATCCTTTATAAGTAAATTCATGTTACCTGTCCCAGTAATACCTTCGACGGTAGGCTTGTTCATATTGTATTTATAAGAAAGATAGATTTTGAGCATGTCTTCCTCATTAAGACCGCCCTTCGGGGTAGAATCTTCATCATGATTTCCAAAGGTAATGGCCCACTTGATTCCTCTTTGTTCCATAGGGTGTGCGACATTGTTAATGGCTTGCTTCATCTCCATAGATGTATCGCATCCACCCGTAATAATGTCTCCATTAATCACAACAAAATCAGGTTTTTCTGTATCAAGCACTTTCTCCATAAGCTGTAATGTTCTACGATCAATACGTTCATCATCTTGTGTATCATTAAATTGAACGATTTTTAATTTTCCATTACGATTAAATTGAAGAGCCATGTCATCTTTTTCTTCTGCCAGTGCTGCAGTGCTAAATAAATCATCTGAAAGTCCAGAGAATCCAAGTGTTAAGGCAAGTGTACTCATTCCTCCTATCTTGATAAAATCCCGTCTATCCAACCCTTCATGTGGTTCTTGATTATTCATTAATAAAACTCCCATTCTCTTCTAGTAACTGTTTTATAGGGATCAAGCTATCGATACGATGGTGGAGCAAATTAACTATGTAGTTCCAATTCAAAAAACCATTATGGTAAACAAAAAATTGGATTTGTATATATATGATTACAAACTTACATTTTTTCGAAAATCACCCTATAAAGGTCAGTTCTTACTTCATAATAAGATGAAAGTATTAGTGGGGTATTAATGTTATATGAAAGATAAGTAAAAAAACAATAGAAGAAGGAATGTGTAAGATATCAAAAAATCCTTACTGTTCATCGGGGATATATGGTAATAGAGGGTTGTCTCCGCTATGGATGGATCGAAGTGCTTTCCCTTTTGTCGTGTATGCCAGTCTGACTATCTCTTTTCAGCTATTGAATCGATGCAGGGTAAATTGGTTCATTTCCTTGAATCTTATACCGAATATAATGAGAAAATGCCTATACTATCTTCCTGTTTTCTGGAAAAAAGAATGAATATATTGTGTTTTAATGGGGAATTCCTTTATAATGCGCATTAGATGATTTTTTTAGCACTGAATACGAGAGGAGACTGAATATGAAGAAACTATTGTACCCAATCGTTATTGGATTATTGGCAGTTGTTCTAACAGCTTGTGGTTCGAACGATGAAGCTGATAAAAAAAGTGGCGGGAAAGAGACTAAAACAACTGAGGAACAGCAAAACAAGAATGATGAGAAAGAAACGGCTAAAGCAACTGAGGAACAGCAAAAAAAGATGGAAGAAATGCAGAAGGAACTAGACAAGCAAAAGGTGGATGAAAAGAAAACCGTGGCCATCGTCAATGACGAAAAAATTTCAGGTGCGGAATATAATACCGTTTTGTCCACGACACAAATGCAGATGCAGCAATTCGGACAAGACCCAACATCAAAAGAGGGAGCCAAACAAATTAAAAAGCAAACGCTCGACTCTTTAGTAGGGCAAACATTGCTTCTTCAGGCTGCTGATAAAAAGGGCTATACAGCTTCCAAGGCTGAAATCGAAAAGCAACTTGCCCAAATCAAAGACCAATATGGAAATGAAGAGAAATTCAAGGAAGCGATGAAAAAGGCAGGCCTGAATTCAAAAATGTTGAATGCTCAGATCGCAGAGAATATTCCATATACGAAGTATGTTGAAAAAGAGATTAAAGTGGATGAACCAACTGACGAAGAAATTGAAAAGTCCTACGACCAGTATGCGAAGCAAGCTAAGGCAAGCGGGCAGAAGGTACAGAAACTTGAAGAAATGAAGCCGCAAATCAAGGAACAGCTAAAGCAGCAAAAGAAACAAGAAATGCTTGTAAAACGTGTGGAAGAACTTAAGAAAAATGCTAAGGTCGATATTAAGATTTAATGACTAAAAGAGCTGCAAAAAAAAACTGCACCCCAATTGTTAGACAGCATTAACAATTGGAGGTGCAGTTTTTTTTGATTAATGGACATCCTACTAACAAAACTGCAACAAAGTCCCCTATTCTGATAAATTGACTCAAATCCTTTTGAAGAAAAGTGCTGATGAAATGAAATGAATCAAGCAATTTATACTTTTTTATCGACAATCATCACTCACGGCCTTTCATTTTTTATACGCCCGTTTTAGAGAACCGTTCGATTCTTTCTCTGATTTCATCACGGACACGTTGGAAGGTAGCCCATTTTTCTTCATCAGTTCCTTCCGCTTTTGCCGGATCATCAAAGCCCCAGTGTTCCCGTTTAACATGCGGTGGCGTCATTGGACATTTGTCTGCCGCATCACCGCATAAAGTAACCACAAAATCCGCATTATTTAATATGTCAGTGTCGATGGTATCTGATGTTTGATTGGTGATGTCCAATCCCGCTTCATGCATTGCTTTTACGGCCTTTGGATTTAACCCGTGTGCTTCGAGCCCTGCACTAAGCACTTGCCATTCTTCACCTAAATATTTCTTCCCCCAGGCCTCTGCCATTTGGCTTCTGCAAGAGTTACCAGTACATAAGAAGTATAGTGTTTTTTTAGCCATGCTGTTTCTCTCCTTCATGAGTAGAGTAATCTTTAGTGTATGATGAGCAACCAAATATATAAACCAACTAATGTGATGAACAATGTTGGGATGGTTAGGATGATTCCAGTTTTAAAGTAGGTTCCCCATGAAATTTTCACGCCTTTTAACGATAGTACATGCAGCCACAGCAATGTAGCTAAAGAACCGATCGGAGTGATTTTCGGGCCCAAGTCCGAACCGATGACATTTGCATATATAAGGGCTTCCTTGATAACGCCGGTAGTATTGGTATCGGAAATGGCAAGTGCATCGATCATCACGGTTGGCATGTTATTCATAAGCGAAGAGAGAATGGCGGCAATGAAGCCCATTCCAATCGTTGCTGCAAATAATCCTTGATCGGCGGCAACTTGGATTAAATCCGTTAATACATTCGTCAATCCAACATTCCGCAGGCTGTAAACCACAACATACATGCCAATCGAGAAAAATACGATTGCCCATGGTGCGCCTTTAATAACCGTTTTCGTGTTGACTGCCGGGCTCCTACTAGCCATGATCAGGAAGAAAATGGCGACGATGCCTGCAATGATGGATACAGGTACCCCAATGAATTCACTTGAAAAATAACCAATAAGTAAAATTCCCAGAACAATCCAGGACAATCGAAACATTCTTTGATCCCGAATGGCTTCCACTGGCTTCTTAAGTTGTGATACATCATAATTCTTTGGGATGCTTTTACGGAAAAACAAATATAAAACCAAGATGCTAGCTACCAATGCAAAGATGTCCGGTACGATCATTCTCGATGCAAACCCGGCAAAACTGATACTGAAAAAGTCTGCAGATACTATGTTTACAAGATTGCTTACCACTAAAGGTAATGAAGTTGTATCGGCAATAAAACCACTGGCGATGATAAATGGAAAAATCATTTTATCACTAAACTTCAAGGCACGAACCATCGCTAATACAATTGGTGTAAGGATAAGGGCCGCTCCGTCGTTTGCAAAAAATGCAGCAACAAGCGCACCCAGAATACTTACATAAACAAACATCCTCACTCCGTTTCCCTTGGCTGCCCTAGCCATATTTAGTGCTGCCCATTCAAAAAATCCTATCTCATCCAAAATGAGCGAGATGATGATGATGGCAATGAAGGCGAGTGTCGCGTTCCAGACAATCGATGTCACATCAATGACATCAGCAAAATCTACCACTCCCACAAGTAAAGCCAAAACAGCACCGCCACAAGCTGACCATCCGATCGACAGTCCCTTTGGCTGCCAGATGACGAGAATGAGTGTTAATAAAAAGATGATAACTGCCAAAATAACTGATCCCACTTAAGTTGTACCTCCTAGTCAGTCCCAACAAATCCGTTTTCCTTGTGCTGTTAATTCTTCTAATTTAAAGTTTTGACTTGGCAAATCCCCGATGATCGTTAGAATAAATGAATGATATGAGGATGTTTTGTTTAACGAGTAAAAAATCCATTGTCCCCTTCTCTCTTCATTCACGATTCCACTATCTTTCAACTTTCGTAAATGTTGGCTGATAGCTGGCTGGCTCATTTCGAACAGGTCCACAAATTCACAGACACAGCATTCATGTTCAGACATGATCTTAACCATGGTCAAACGGGTTTTATCACCTAGTAATTTAAGTATGTTTGCGGTGGTTTCCAAATCCAAAGCTTCATTCATTTGCATACTGCCCCCCCTTATTCAATAGTTAAATAAGTATATGCTTATATGAAATCAATTCCTCATCATTATATAAGCATATTCTTATATACTCAAGTAAAAACTATACATCTTATTTAATATAACTTTACTCTGGTTTGACTACCCAAAAACGTCCCTTTCTTGCTCAGCGAATAGCAGTTAATCAAATATAGAATTTTTGTTAAGAAAGTATCGTTTATGGAGAGCGAAAGGAGAAGTTGGAGGGTATGACAATTCGTGAAGGAATCATACGAAACAAAAAAACTGCCGAGTTACCGGCAGTTTTTTTGTTTACAAATATTTCTTGTGAATACTTTTTCCATCATAGGAAAACATGACTTCTTTTCCTTCCATGACTGATTCCATATGCACGGAGCGGCCCCAAAGCTGATGGATATATGGCATGACTTTTTCGAGATATTTCAGATCCAGTTCAATATCTTCATACCAATGTTTTAGATAAAGTTCCCCATTACGCATGTAGTCTCCATCATTTACTGTGATATAGGGGAATCCGCCGTTAACCCTCATACTGACGAGTTGATCACGAATCTGTTCCCATGCCTTATCGACGATTTTGTAATCCTTGCCCTGCTTTTGGAATAAATACATATCCTCCCGCATGACCAGGTCTTTGGTCAAATAATTGCGGAGAAAGGAAATATCCGATTCGATTTCCCTGACTTCGAACATCTTTTCCCGGCCAGATCCAGGCTTGACACCCAGCTTGATCATTTCTTCGGTTGGATTATCATAGCGTTCTTCAATATCTTCAAGCACTTTCAATCCGAGATAATAAGGATTTATGCTGGTCTTTGATGGCTGAACGACACCTGCGTTCAGTTTTGCGAACTCAATGGCTTCCCCTGAGGATAAATCCAATTCACGGATTATGCGTTGATGCCAGTAGGATGCCCAGCCTTCGTTCATGATTTTCGTTTCCAGCTGCGGCCAGAAATAAAGCATTTCTTCCCTGATCATCGTCATGATATCCCGTTGCCAATCGGATAGGTCCCTGCTGTACTGTTCAATGAAAAGCATAATATCCTTTTCTGGCCTTGGCGGGAATTTTTTTCTTTTTTTAATGTTGGATTTCTTCGGTTTATCCTTATTATCAAGATTCCATAAATCATCGTATTGTGTGGCTGTCGGTTTTGCTTCCTCTTCTTCTTCCTCATCTTCCATCGTCCAGGCAAGCTTCGGTCTCATCAGTGACGGATCGATATGTTCTTCAATGGCTAAAAGTGCATCGAGGAAAGTTTCCACTTCCTTTTTGCCATGCAGGATTTCATATTCACGGATTCTTTCTGCCGTGGCCGACATACTTTCCACCATATCTCTCTTAGTATTATTGAAACGTACATTATTCTTAAAAAAATCACAATGGGCCAAAACGTGGGCGACAATCAATTTATTTTGTACTAGTGAATTGGAGTCCAGCAGAAAAGCGTAACAAGGATTAGAGTTAATGACCAGTTCGTAGATCTTACTTAATCCAAAGTCATACTGCAGCTTCATTTTATGAAACTGCTTCCCAAAGCTCCAATGAGAAAAACGGGTCGGCATCCCATAGGCACCAAATGTATAAATGATTTCTGAAGGGCAAATTTCATAACGCATCGGGTAAAAATCCAACCCGAATCCAGTTGCTATTTCTGTAATTTCACTAATGGCATATTCCAGAGCCTTTTGCTCCGCTCCATTCATCCGATATCCCCCTTGTCTTCCGCCTTTAAACTAATGTATGAAAAAAAGGAGGAAAAATGCCGTGATCATGAGTAAAGATCCTCGATAATAAAAAAAACACCTCCATGAAGAAGATGTCTGTTCAAATGATTCATGCAGTTCTGTACTCTATCTTAATTTCCCTACTCTATTATAATTTTGCGAATTCCGTATTCACTGCCCCCTTTTTCGCTTTTGACCGAATCCAGGAAATGATAAGCGCTGCAATGATTACAAAGCCTAAATATCCTGTGACGGGGTATACCGTTCCAACCAATTTTATGAAGCCAACGAAACTTGCAAGGAAGGCAAGGATCCCTACCATTATCACGGATATTTTAAAGCGTCTCGTTTCGGCAGGAACCAACCTGGCTGTGAATGCATACAGCATCCCGACAGCGGTATTATAAATCATTCCTAAAAGGATGATTGATAGGATATATCCCAACCATGGAGAAATCTGATTCGCTAAATGAAGGGTAGGCATTCCTGAGCCTTCTATGCCCTTCAAGTCGGACATCATCCCCAAATTGATTAACAATAGCAAGATCCCCAATCCGATACCTCCCAGAATCCCTCCAATACCAGCCTCCTTCTTATTCTTGAAGGTCCCTCCCATTACGGCTAGCATGGCAATTCCGGCAGTCATATTATATGAAACATAAAGTAATGAACCCATTATCCAGTTTCCGGTTGCAGCATTTCCTTTACTTGAAGATGAAATGATTTCATTGAAACTTAGATCGGATGTGAAAAATGAATAACCTGAAATAATGATCATGATAACAAATAAAAACGGTGTGACGGCACTAATGATGGACATTATTTTATTAACATTAAGTAAGAGCGTGCCAATCGTCAGCACTGTCATGACAATTGCACCAACTATACTGGGAATCCCGAATTGTTCTTCAAAAATCGTTCCGGAACCAGCAATCATGATGACAGTAACGCCAAACAAGAAAAATGTGATAATAACATCGACCACCCTGCCTAAATAGCGGCCACAAATATGTTCGATGATGCTTTTATGGGAGCGCGTTTGCAAAGTGCTCCCCAATTGCGTAACCTGCATGCCTAAGAACGCGAATAAAGCTGTCGCAACCACAATTCCCAATACACTGTAGATTCCAAAGCTAGTGAAGAATTGTAATACTTCTTGTCCTGAAGCGAAGCCTGCTCCAATGATGATTCCAATATATGCCCCTGCAAGATTTACACTTTTTTTCATATCCGACCCCCGCCCTAATTAAAAGATTATTCTGATAATTTGGATTAAATGAAATATCTTCCCGTTCATCACAATCCCTGATCCGTAATAGCTTCCCAGCTTCAGTAATTTTTACGATCCATCGCCCATGAAGCTGGGTAGAGCTATTATTCCAACTCTTGTTCATTTATCATTTGGAATATCTTTTACTATGGGAAGTGAATCCATCGACCGCAGCGTAATTGACTTCATAGCCAATGCCTGCCCCCTTTGGCACAGTTATGACTCCATCTTCCACTGTAACCTCTGGTTGAATGATGTCCTTATGCCAATAATTCGCAGATGCCGCCGTATCACCAGGCATCGTGAAGTTATCAAGTGTTGTCAATGCGATATTATGGGCACGCCCCACACCGGATTCCAACATGCCTCCGCACCAAACCGGAACATTTCTTTCTTTACATAATTCATGTATTTTCATTGCTTCCGTTAAACCGCCAACCCTGCCGATCTTAATATTAATGATTTTACAGCTTTCCAATTCAAGGGCTTTTCTTGCATCTTCCACGGAATGTATACTTTCATCCAAGCAAATCGGTGTTTTGATTTCCGCCTGTAATGTGGCATGATCGACAATATCGTCTGATGACAAGGGCTGCTCGATCATCATTAAATCAAATTGATCAAGTTGTTTCAGTAATTCGATGTCTTTCAGCCGGTAAGCGGAGTTTGCATCCGCCATGATCGGAACATCGGGATATCGACTGCGTACTTCCCTGATTACATCTACATCCCATCCTGGTTGTATTTTCATTTTGATTCTTTTATACCCATCTCTCAATCCAGCTTCTATCTTCGCCAGTAATTCAGGTACCGTTTTTTGGATGCCGATGCTGATTCCAACATCGATTTTTTTTAGTTCCCCGCCTAAAGCCATACTTAATGGAATATTCTTTTCTTTCGCATATAAATCCCAGATGGCCCCCTCGATTGCCGATTTTGCCATATTATTTTTACGAATATGCGAGAACATATCCGATACATCACGAGGATGCTCTATTTCTTTATTCAATACAAGCGGAATCAGGAAATCCTCCAGCATGGTCCAATTGGTTTTTATGGTTTCTTCGTTATACCAAGGTGCTGAAAACGCCACAGATTCAGCCCAGCCCGAAAGCCCCTCTCCATTTTTCACTTCTACAAGTATGAATTCCTTATCCACAAATGTTCCAAAACTTGTTGTAAATGGAGCTACCAAATCCATATTTAAATGACGTAAACGCACTTCTGTTATTTTCATCCCGATTCCCCTCTTATTCTTGTTTTTTTAATAAGTAGTTTTGAATGGTTTCACCTTGTTCCCGTGCTATTCCGACTGCAACATATCCTTTGGCAAAAAGCGTTTTGAATAATTCGCCCGTTTTCGACCGCCAATCAATCGCAAGGCGGAGATCATCTTTTTTGATTTTTTGAATATCTGTCGGAATGGGTATAGCGACCACGTCGGCATTGGTTTCCAAATGATAATCCTTGATGTAAGGAAAGCCTTGGTCATTCATTTCTGTGGTTACAATGTGTATGGCTTTATCAGGAAGTGGCGTCTCTTCCTTTGCTCCCTGCCCTATATTCCATTCCACCATGAAACGATCAGTGGACAATCCTTCATTGAGGGTATCCTTCATATTTCCATAACAATCTTCCATATATGTTGAACAAACCGCTTTTAGTTTACCGATATTCAAGTTTGCGTTCACACTTTCCAATGGATCATATGTCCATGTAATTAGATCGTAGCCTTTTTTGAGCGCTTCTTCTTTTTGTGCCAGTTTAAGTAATCTGCCGTAGCCCTTCTTTTGATGAGCCGGATGGATGGCTAACATATGTGAACAAAGAAACACCCTTCCATCCTTGAATCCCGGGAAACTGTATTGAAATCCAACTAACTGGTCATTGAGGTAACCGCCTAAAACAAGCCCTCCGTTTTTGACTGCGGTAATCGTCTGATGGGTAGGAACGCAATCCATGCCCCATACAAGGATTTCAAGACGCTGTACTTCTTGTAAGTCCTCTAGTGTTGTTAGGGATTTAATGATTAATTCATCAGTCATGTAGGTGTCCCCCCTCGCCATATTTCTCGAAAGTAAATATGATGGCCTTAGTCAGGATTTCAATTCCCGATAACAAAGCATCTTTGTTGAACGTCATGTTCGGATGATGGAGCCCTGGTGTCAAATTACATCCCAACCCAAGCATCGTCGCTTTGAGCTTGGGTCTTTTCAGCGTATAAAAATGAAAATCCTCTCCTCCAGTTGTAATGACAGGCGCTACCAGATTTTCTTCTCCGAGTGTATCGACTATCGCTTCAGCCATTATTTCCTGGGCTTGTTCATTCACGATTGCTGCAGCAACGTTGGTTCCCGGTTCGAGTTTCATTTCAACTCCATGGACAATGGCCAAGGATTCGGCAACTTTTTCCACCTTTTTGGTGAGCTCTTCCATGACAGCATTATCCTGAGCCCTTAAATCCAATGAGAAAGTGGCTCTCCCTGGGATGATATTGGAACTTTCGCCCCCAGCAAAAAACTGCGTCATTTTTACTGAATAAGGGATGGACGGATTGAGATGGATACCATTTAATAAAGTGACGAATGCTGCTCCTATCTCGATGGCATTTTGCCCTTGATGCGGTCTGGCTCCATGTGCATCCGTCCCCGCTATTTCTCCTTTAATGAACTGGGCAGCCCCATGGACAATGGCTGGAGCCGCCTGCCCATCCTTCACTTCCTCAACTGGCCTTAAGTGCACTCCATAAAGGAAATCGACATCATCCAAAACTTTCTCTTCAATCATCTTCAAGGCGCCCGTACCTTTTTCTTCAGCAGGCTGAAAAATGAATTTCAGCTTACCTCTTGGTCGAAAGTCCATTTCCTTCAATACCAGGAAAACACCAAGCGCCAAGGTCATATGCCCATCGTGTCCACATGAATGATTGGCCTGAAACGTCCCATGCACCTCCTGCCAAAGTGCATCGATATCCGATCGTAACCCGACTGTGAAATTCCCATCCCCGATTTCCCCAATCACTCCTGTACAGTCTTCGAATGATTTTACCTTGCATTGATTTTTCATTAAAATATTGGAAATGAATGCTGTCGTGCTCACTTCATTCCAACTCGTTTCAGGATTTGCGTGTAACTGGTCGAAGATATCGATGATACGCGGCCTTAATTTTTCTATTGTTAGTTTGATATCCATTTCTGTCTCCCCCTTAACTCCCGGCTTAATTGGCTTGACTTATGACTTTATTTCAAAAGAAATATTCGTCTTGATTGAACGCATCATATATGGCCTTTCTTTTTTTAAAACCCTGTTCATCTTTAATCGATACACCAGCTACTATACTATTCAATAATGAAAATAAAACCGGTGCCGTATCGATAGTGGAAGTCCTTGGTGTTGAAATAGGCAATAAAATGTCAGTGTAGTCAGCAATCGGAGCCAATTCAGAATCCGTTACGCCAATTACAAATGCACCCGCTTGTTTAGCCATTTCCGTAATTTTCACAGTTTCTTTCACATAACGGTGAAATGAAATGGCTACAAAGACAGAATTTTCAGTCATTTTATTCATCAGTAAAAAAATATCATCAGTATCCGGCCTATATAAATGGACCTCCTCCCTCACAAGCCTCAGTGTAAAGGTTAACCAATGTGCCGCAGAAAATGATAACCGATGTCCGGATATCAAAACATTGTCGGCTGCCGCCAATTTATCAACCGTTTTAGAAAAATCTTCATTTGATAAATTTTTGATTGTCTTTTCGATACTGACGATATCCTGCCCCATCACTTGAGCCATGAAGTTTGGTTGATTCGCAGCTTCAAGTTTTGAAGAATGATATTCATTCAAACTGCTGCTCTCGAATATCAACTGATTTCGAATAAGTTTTTGAAGTTCCGCAAATCCACTTAACCCCAATGAATAACAAAAGCGGATGATGGTCGTTTCACTCACACCTATATCATTCCCGAGCTTTTGAGCTGAAGTGACTGCAAATGTATGTGAATGTACTAACAAGTATTTTGCTACCTTTTTTTGGCCAGTTGATAAACCAGGGAATACTTCTTTAACTTTTTGCTGTAATTCCATAAAAAATCCCCTCTGAAGCAAGATATGAATCCAAAACTTCTAATATGACAATATGAAGTTTTTACTTCATCAATAATAAAGAGTATTTTATCATGGGACTTTTAATAAAACAATAATATTCAGAATTTTTAATAAAAAGAAATATCAAAGTACCTCAATCACAAAAAAACCACGAAGATGAACTCCATGGTTTCCTTATCTTTATTTATTTTTTATGACGCTTTGCATAGCCACATCGTTTACATAATTCTTCAACTGCACATCTTCTTGAAAAACCATCATACATATTTTTAGCCCGTTCACCATTTAAAATATCTTCAAGTGACGTTTCAAATATATTCCCCAGTGGAATTTTCCCTTCACTATCCAAACAACAAGGTACGACTGTACCATCCACCAAAATGCCTAACTGATCTCTAAGAGCATAGCAGAAAATATTCTCATCGATAATGTCACGGTCCAATTCTGGCCACTCGAATTTTTCAGCCATGTTTATATAAACGCGGTCCTTCAATTTAATATTATTCTTCTGCTGAAGAGCTTCACTTAAACGAATGTCCAATGAAAGCTTCTCCTCCAACATGCTGAGAATATCGTCGTTCAGGCCATTACTCGCTTTTAGTTCATCCGTATCCATATTCCATAAACGAATGGCACAAATCATTTCACTTTTTTCATTTGCCTCATTTATGAAATCGGCAATATTACTGACATATGAGTCGAGACTATTGCTCGTATCGTTTGCCTCAAAGCTATGAAGTGAAATATTCACCTGACGAAGGGCTTTTTTGGAGAGCAGCTTTTCTTTGACCTTTTGAATCAAAGTACCGTTCGTTGTTATATTCACCTTTAGGTCATTTTCTGCACTGATATCCAGGAATGTACCCAAATTTTTATTTAAAAAGGGTTCACCCATCAGATGAAAATAAATGTGATCGGTGTGCGGTTTGATTTTCTCGATTACATGTGTAAACCCTTCAGGATCCATGAATTTAAGAGTCCTTTGCAAGCTGGAGCTTGGACAAAAATTACACTTCAAGTTACATATATTTGTAATTTCCACATAAACTTTCTTAAACTTTCTCATTTTCTAATACCCCTACAATCAAGCTTATTGTTTCAATCTGATACTAACTATACTGGTTAGCTGCTCATAAAAGCAATGAAAACTTCATGGCAGCGGATATCAAGGAACGGATAGGTATCACTTCACCGTGGCAACTAATCCGATATCCACCATTTTCCGGACAATCCTTTAAAGAAATCAGAAAAAAACATCTTCTCGAGGTGAAGATGTTGGCTAAAATTCAAACCTTTTATTTTTGTCCTGAATTTACTTTCTTTTTTGCTCAGTGACCTTTAAACTAAGTAATTTTTCATTTTTCAAATCATGTTGTACGGTCACGATGACATTGAACTCATTTCCCTTATCCACGACTAAAAAGATGAAAGCATCTTCGACAAGACTTTCCGCTACAGTTTTCCTACCCTTATATTCGTAATCGGTAACCTCAACTTCAGGATAATCTGCCTGAACTACGGCAATCGCAATCTTTCCGTATTTTTCGTAATCGGGTTTTTGGGCCTGTGTTGAAATGGACCCTGCTTGTATAATCAAAAAAATCCCCATTAACATCACGATGACTTTTTTCAAAATTCTTCCTCCTCATATTTTCCTCTTAATATTATTATGTAAGATTGTTCATTTGTTATGCAGCTGCATCGCTTCTTTAACAAGCATGATTCCAACTGATCGATTCCTTTTCCATTCCTCAGGAAATACACTCAATGGAGGATTGGTTTCATCCACTAAATAACTAAGTTCGATTGTCATTCCCGGGCGGTGGAATTCAGTTATGAACCAATCCGTAAATCCACTTCCTACCGCTTCTTTTTCCGGAAAGGTCAGTTCATACCCAGTCAATTCCGATGTTTTTTTGGCAATCCCATAATCCCTCACCATATTTTCCCGTTTATTTTTGTAATGCCAAAAGATTTCCCTTCCTGAGGTATGATAGGCAACAGCAAGAAGGGGATCGATTTCCCTTGTAAAATCCGCAAGCGCTTTAACTTCAGCTGCTTCAAGTGGTTTTTCCCCTTTATAAAATTGATAAGATGGTTTTTTTTCATGACTCATGACTTCTTTCCATCCAGACGGATACTGCCTATTTAAATCAATGCCCTTGGCGTTGGCTTTCCATCGCGACCAATTCTTGCTATATCCGTTCATTTTCCATACTGCTGCCTTTTCAAGTATATTTAAGTTTGATAAATCTCCTTGCTGGATGCTGACTCCATCTGGATTAAGCATCGGGATGAACCAGATGCTTACTTCATCCAATGATCCCGACGGGTATTCTCCAACAGGCTTGCCCGCTCGATAAGCGGCTGCATAGTCTTCAAGCATGCTCATTAAAAGTTTGGAGCTGAGCCATTCCCGCCCATGATGCGACCCCACAAACAAAATCGATTTTTTTCCTTTTCCTAACTTGACTGCTTTTATATCTTTTCCCTTTTCAGTTTGACCGATTATTTGAACGTCCAATTCATACTGGTGTTGGATTCCTTGCAGATCCATTTCCATCCGCTCAGGAGAATACACCTCTTCTGCGAGTGTGGTTTCAGGAAAAAAAAGCAGGACAATTACTCCAATTACCATTATTTCTCTCATGTACTCACCTTTTTTTTTATTCAGGTAAAAAGCAACAACCGCGGTCCAAATACATCACCACTTATTGTAAGGAAATGTTCTGTCCGATCTGAACAAAATACAAATAGCTCCTTATTAAGGGGGAGAACTACATGAGGATTGCGGATTATGATCAGGCATTGTTTCACACACACCGTTCTGATTGGGACAGCTTGTTAGTATTGATGGTTCGGACGAAAGATCATTTTCTTTCAAAAAAAATAGAACATTTTTTGCACGCATACCGGTTTGAGCATGATTACCAAATTGTTCAATCCCAGTTGTATGCGCTGCTTCGTTATCTAGATCATGCGGCAGAAAAAACAAGTGATTATTTAAGTGAACTTCCAAGCTTAAATCAACTATAGTTTTTGCAAAACGGGAAAATTTATACAAGAAGATTGATTTTCGGGGATTTGACTTTGGCTGGTGAACCCTATAAAACAAGGAAGGGTCAGGTATGAAAATACCTGACCCTCATTTCATTATTTTTTCATTGTTGCATACGCAGCTGCATACATTTTAAGATCTTCAAGTAAACCTTCCACAAGTACGGCAGACTCTTCAAGTAAACCATCATTTTCATAATCGAAGCAATGTGGATCCAGAACCAATTGTTTGGCGATCACATTTGCATAAAGGCTGCGGCCCACTGTTCTCATTGAATTTAAGGCGTTGATCCCACCTTTTCCTCCGCCGGAGACAGCCAATAAAGCGACTGGTTTATGCGTGAATTGTTCATTGCTTAGAAAATCCAAGGCATTTTTCAAAGCTCCACTCATGGAACCATGATATTCCGGAGTGGTCAGGATCACACCATCCGCTTCCCCGATGCTTTTCCGAAGGCCTTGAATCACTTCCAATTGATATTGCTCACCTTCACCTGAATATAAAGGGATCTCACTATTGCTTAAATCAATAAGTTCCGCTCCGTATTTCTTGGAAATGTAGCGTGAGGCTATCCCTGTACGCCCTTGTTTACGTGGTGAACCATTAATGATTACTAATTTCATGAATATTCCTCCATTATCCCTTATTGCCGCTCACTCTAAATTCAATAATTTACCGATGTTTTCCGAGGTCACTTGCCAATACAGTATACCAAAACCGAAACCGAATTTCCTTGAATTTTGCTCATTCAAATTTCCCAGAGACCACTTTAAGATACTTTTACACGAAAAAAACGAAAGACCGGAAATCTTTCGTTTAGCTTTTCATACCTTTAAACTAACGCTTCAATCTTGCCCATGAAATCTGCCATGACTCCCGATAACTTGGACTCAGCTTCTGGCATTGATTTACCTTGGACACCGAAATAGAATTTAATTTTCGGTTCAGTACCTGAAGGACGGAGGCATACCCATGTACCATCCTCAAGGAAATACTTCAATACGTTTGATTTCGGAAGCTCGATCAGTTCTTCACCCTCGGAAAGTAACGTACGCTTTTTGCTTCTTTGATAATCTTCTTCAACGACCACCGCGATTCCAGCTATACGAGCAGGCGGGTTTTGACGGAATTGATTCAAGATTCCTTGAATCTGTTTCGCTCCCTCAATGCCCTTTAAAGTTAATGAACGCAACCCTTCTAGGTAGAATCCATATTTTTCAAACACATTCAGTAACCCTTCATAAAGCGTCAAACCCTGCTTTTTATAATAAGCACAGACCTCAACAGCCAGCACAGCCGCTTGAATGGCATCTTTATCACGTGCAAAGTCTTTAATCAGATAACCATAGCTTTCTTCATATCCGAACAGAAAGCTATGTTCCCCGCTTTCGTTATACTGATTTATTTTCTCGGCGATGAACTTAAACCCGGTAAGTACATCAATCGTCTGCAAGCCATAGGACTCCGCAATCGTCCGCCCGATTTCCGAGGTGACGATTGTTTTTAAGACGACTCCATTTTGGGGAATATTCCCTTTTTCTTTTTTCTGGGACAGTAAATAATCAAGGAAAAGGGCGCCTGTTTGATTTCCAGTCAGGACAACATATTGACCCATCTCGTTTTTCACAGCAATTCCAAGCCGATCGGCATCTGGATCCGTTGCTATCAATAAGTCCGCTTCCACTTTGTTTCCAAGCTCGATTGCCATTTCAAATGCAGCTGGTTCCTCTGGATTTGGAGATTTGACTGTCGAAAAATCAGGATCTGGCAGTTCCTGGTCCTTAACTATATGCAAATTTTGATACCCTAAGCTTTGCAGTGCCCGCCTGACGGATTTATTTGCCGTTCCATGAAGCGGCGTAAAGACGATTGACACATCTATTTCCTCGGCAAGCCTTGGATTCTCGGGAACAGTGAGCAACTCTCGATTATATGCTGCATCCAATTCCTCCCCAATCATTTCGATGAGGCCCTGCCCTTTAAGAACTTCCGCTTCTTCAACCTGAATTTCAAGCTCATTTTCAATGGCATCCACATAGCTGATCACTTGATCCGCTGCTTCCGGTGGCAATTGTGCCCCATCTGGTCCATAAACCTTGTAACCATTATATTCAGGCGGATTGTGGCTTGCCGTAATGACAATTCCAGCAAAAGCATTCAGCTCGCGAACGGCAAATGATAATTCTGGTGTCGGACGCAACTCATCGAATAAATAAGCCTTCACCCCAAATGTCGCCAAGGTTTTAGCTGCTTCTAGTGCAAATTCAGGAGACTTATGTCTCGAATCATATGCAATCACAGCCCCTCTTCCTTTTGCCTCTTTCCCAAACGAAGAGATATATTGGGCCAACCCAACCGTTGCCTTCCTTACAGTATAAAGATTCATCCGGTTCGTTCCAGCTCCGATTTCCCCACGCATTCCGCCTGTTCCAAATTCTAAATTCTTATAAAAGGCATCTTCGAGTTTTGCTTCATCCCGCTGCATTTCCTCAAGGAGGACACGTAATTCCCCATTTAAATTCTGGTACCCTGCCCAAGTGGTGTATAAAGATTTCCAATCCATCTCCAACATCTCCTCCCAAACGCCTTATTTGTTATTATTATGTAGCTAGCTTACATATACAAAATTATCATATATATTCCAATAAATGAAGTAAAGGCTCGTAATGAATAGAACCGCATCAGCGTTCATCACATCACGAGCCCGTATACCTTTTATTTTCCGCCTTTTTGATAATGCAGTTTATAAATATCATGGCGGCGGTCTTTCAATTGCCTTACAGTACCTGACTGCCGTTCTCGCCGTAAGATCTCCAAATCAACATCGCCAATCAGGACCATCTCAAGGTTCGGGCTGGTTTCTCCGACTATGCCGTCACGTGCAAATTCGAAATCCGATGGAGCGAAGATTCCCGATTGAGCATATTGGATATCCATATTTTCCGTTTGAGGCAGATTCCCCACCGTTCCGGAGATGACGGTATAAATTTGATTTTCCACAGCACGGGCCTGGGCACAATAACGAACGCGCAGATAGCCTTGCCTGTCTTCTGTACAAAATGGAGTGAATATGATTTTTGCCCCCATATCGGTAGCAATCCGGGCAAGTTCCGGAAACTCAATATCATAACAAATTTGTATCGCGATTTTCCCGCAGTCCGTATCAAAGACACGAACACGGTCACCAGCGTTGATGCCCCACCATTTTCTTTCATTCGGTGTGATGTGAATTTTATATTGCTTTTCAATCGTCCCGTCACGACGGAATAAATAAGCGATATTATAGATGTTATCATCATCTTCTTTTACGAAATGGGAACCGCCGATGATATTGACGTTATACCTTACTGCTAAAGTGGTGAACAATTCAATGTACTGCTCCGTGAAATCGGACAGTTTCCGTACAGCCAAGCTTGGTGATCTTTCATTTAAGAAAGACATCAACTGGGTAGTGAACAATTCCGGGAATACGGCAAAATCCGCATTAGCATCCGAAGCCACGTCGGTGAAATACTCAACTTGGTTCGCGAAGTCCTCGAATGAATCGATTTTACGCAGCATGTATTGTACGACGCAGATCCGTACCGGTTCGGATGTTTTATAATAACGTTTTGTTTTCGGCTGATAATCGACGTTATTCCACTCCATGAGAGTAGCATACTTATTGGATTGCAGATCATCCGGCAAGTAATTCGGATTGATCCTCATTAGCGTGAAGCCATTTAAAAGCTGGAACGAAAGGACTGGGTCATATATTTTATGCAATTGCACCTCTTTGACATATTCCCTTGGTAGCAATTCCTCCGCATGTTTATGGTAATTGGGGATCCTGCCACCTATAATGATGCTTTTTAAATTCAATTGGGCAACAAGTTCTTTCCTTGAATCATATAGTCTTTGACCAATTTTCATCCTGCGGAATTTAGGATGGACCATGACCTCGATTCCATATAAATTATAACCGTCCGGATTATGATTCGTGATGTATCCATTATCAGTTACATCATCCCATGTATGGCGATCATCATATTCGTCAAAATTAATGATGAGGCTGGAACATGAGCCAATCACTCTACCATCATATTCAGCCACAAACTGTCCTTCTGGAAAAATCGCCAGATGGCTCTCAAGCTGATCTCGCTTCCAGGGAACCATTCCAGGAAAGCAACTCGACTGTAGAGCAATTATTTCATCTATATCTCCTAGCCTCATATTACGTATTTCCATTATTTTTTCATATTTATGCAGGTCTAAATTTGGCATTTTCCTCAGACTCCTTTAATCTCTTCCGTAAGAATTATACCCCTTATTCAAAAATTAAAACAACTGAACCTACCCAAGGTTTTCAAAATTCCATTGATAAAAATCATTCTTAATGTCCCAGAAAAAGAATATATATTTTACAGACGCAGTCCATACATACTATACTTTTCATGAGAGCAAAAAGAGATGGGGAAGAGGAACCATGAACAATACAAAACGCAGTGTGGAAAACTTATGTTTGTAGCCTGGCTGCTTCCATCATTGCTTTTTCAGGAAGCTTATATTTTTCTGAAATGAAGCAATATGAACCATGCTCGCTCTGTTGGTATCAGCGGATCATCATGTATCCTTTTACAATCATTTTAGGAATTGCAATCATTCGAAAAGATTATTGGATCAGCTTTTATACCATGATACTATCCGAATCGGGTGCATTCATTTCCACTTACCATAATTTGATACAAAAGGTCTCATCCTTTCTGACCACACCCTTGCATGCTGAAGGGTTTCATGTACAGTACAATATATTAACGTATTGGGTTTAATTACCATCCCATTCCTAGCCTTGACTGCATTCGTCATTATTTTTATATGCAGTTACATCGTATGGACAAGATCCAAGGAGGTTGCAGCTTAATGAAGAAAATGGCTATAATTTTAGTAATAATCGTCGCGCTATTTGTCCTGCTCGGCGTATTTACAAACATGAAAAAAGAAGAAAAATCAAAAGGAAATCCATACGGCAAAGATAAGCTCAAATCAGCTACTGTCGATCAGCTGGATGATCCCAATTATCAAAACTTGATCCTGCCTGAAGAATTGGAGCAGGACCTTCAAGATAATAAAGATGTGACCGTTTATTTCTATAGTCCTTCGAATTCGATCAGTCAAAAAACCACACCCGTCGTGGCACCTTTGGCAGAAAAGCTGGGAATCGATCTAGTTCAATACAACCTTTTGGAGTTTGAACAAGGCTGGAGCGATTATGGCATCAAAAAGGAGCCGACCATCGTTCACTATAAAAATGGACAGGAACAAGAACGGATCGTTGGCTTTAATAAAGAGGAAACCTTCGAGAAATGGTTCGAGGACCACGATATTAATTAAGGATGAAAAAAATGAGCCGGCCCTAACGGAAATCTTCACCCGTTATAGCCGGTTCATTTTTTTTGACTTATACTAAATATTGATTGGCCACCTTGATATCCATCATCTGCATCTCATTACCCGCTTCATGATGTATATGTGAAAAATGGTCATAATAAAAAGGGAAGAATATTCCGCATTCATTCAATAGAGTGATGTTATGTTGGAACAATTCTTCAGACTTAGATTCCATCACTATAGAATCTTCTCTCTTCTGTTTATCCAATATCGACATGAGGATTTGAAGACATGTCATAACTTGAAATGCATCTCTTAATGTTGCTAAGTAAGTAAAAGAACCCTGATTCGGCTTCAAAACGCCAATCTCACGAAAATGAAGGATTTCACTTTCCGTAAAGTATTTCGGAAATACAGATTCGTAGAAACGAGAAACGAGACTCGCTATTTCTTGCTCTTGTTCTTCAGTTGAAGAAAAGACCGTCTTCACTAAAAAAACCACCTTTTTTCAGATCCGTTAGACCTATCTAATATATGTATACTCTAGGACAAGCGATTTCTTTCCCAATAGAATAACATAAAAATTGTAAAAAACATGTGGTAATTTCCACCACGAAAATCTTAGCAATAGGTCAAAGGTTATTTTTTTCATTTAACCACAACCAAACAAGGCGAAAGTAGGAATGAAATTGGAAAATTTCAATATAACTAACCAACATTTATTAATAGAAGTACTGGACAGCTGGAATGGATTAACATTGGAAAAGCTTTTTAGGGAGCGGTGGAAAGCCCCAAAGAAGTTGGTGCATGAGTGGAGGATGAGTAAAGAAGTGACAGTGAACGGCAATTCCGTCACATGGTCAACTGTCCTTACTGAAGGAGATACGGTCAGCATCCCCATGCTGGATCAAACTGAAAATGAAACTGTTAAAACGGCAGACTTAGAAATATCCATCTTATATGAAGATGACCTGTTGTTGATAGCCAATAAACCGGCTGGAATGGATACTCACCCTTCTCTCCCAGGTGAAGCACACTCCCTCATCAATGGAGTTGCGCACCACCTTCGGCAAACCGGCCAGACCTGTATGATCAAGCATATTCATAGGCTTGATAAAGATACCACCGGTGCGGTCCTTTTTGCCAAAAACCGCCTCATTGGGTCCATGCTGGATAGAATGTTGGAAGCAAGGGAAATCAAACGGACTTACCTTGCTTTAGTCGAAGGAAACATAAAAAAGGATGAAGGCGAAATCAAAGAAAAAATTGGCCGGGACCGCCACCATGCCACGAGACGAAGGGTTTCCCCTTCAGGTCAGACCGCAGTTACCCATTACCGGGTGCTCAATCGCGATCCCAAGAAAAACTTGACGCTCGTCAGCTGTACTTTGGAAAGCGGCCGAACCCACCAGATCAGGGTACATTTCAGCCATCTGAATCACCCTTTGGCCGGAGATACCCTTTATGGAGGAAGAAGGACTTTCCCACGTCAAGCCCTGCATGCACGAAAAATCGAATTCATCCACCCCATTTCCGAGGAAAAGTTGATTATTGAAGCTCCTTTCCTGGATCGACCTGAAATATTCAATTTTCACATATAATAGAAAAACACCGTTCCATTGGAACGGTGTTTTTCATTTCAGTTTAATCTGTATCATAGACTAAATCATAAAGGTTAACTTTTAAAAAATAGCTGGCCACCTGGGCCAGCTTTATTTTGTATTTAAGATGCTTTTCTCATGCCTTTTAAGATAAGGCTTAAGATGAAAACAAATACGATTGCACCAATCAATGCTGGAACGATAGCGAAATCTGCTACTGTAGGTCCCCAGTGCCCAAGAATTAATGAACCTAACCATGCACCAACAAAACCAGCGATAATGTTGCCGATAATTCCAAATGGTACATCACGTCCAACGATCAGACCTGCTAACCAACCAATGATACCTCCGATAATTAATGACCATAAAAATCCCATAATATATTTCCTCCTTCAAATTAGTTAATTTTTAATATCTACAGCAGACTTCAAGAAATCTCATCACTTCCATATTGTCATGCCCTTTTTTCAGTTCTTTTAACTTTTACATTCAAATGGTATAATGCCGATTACGCACAATATCTAATGAATGTGAATGTGTTAGTTATAAGGTAGTGTTAGCTAGCTATAGCCCTTGAGGAACTGATTGGACAATCCTCAATGTGTTAGTGAATTTTTTCTTTTTGTTTGCCGCTGTACTCATTATTTTCCCCGTTTAATTAAACTAAAACCTGATTTTTTTAAAAAATATTCGGTAACGAAAACAGGAGTATTACACCTGAAGAACGGGTATATAATATGTTTTTAACTTTGTCACATAGTTAGTATAAGCAGTAACTGTCTCAAATATGTTCATTAAGAAAAAAGAAAAAAGATGCCCCTTATCTAAACTGTACCCTGTAGAGTAGACACTTAAAAAAAGTGTCTACTCTACAGGGTCTTTTTTTGTACAATGGAATGAC